>CAYXVP010000088.1:0-8250 GCA_964468305.1 uncultured Anaerolinea sp.
GGGCCTATCGAGGTCGTGGCGCCGATGCCTGGGGCGATTCTCGCCGTCCATTCACGCGTCGGCGGCGCGGTGGCTGCGGGCGACGCGATCGCGACGCTCGAGGCGATGAAGATGGAGCACGCGGTGACCGTACCGTTCAGCGGCCACGTCGCCGAGCTCCGGGCGCGACCAGGCGACCAGGTGGCTCGGGGCGACGTGCTCGCCGTCGTCGAGCCGCAGCGGTAGGCTCTCGTCGTGCCCCGCACGTCCGACTCGAAGCCACTCCCGAATGACCGCCCCTCCCTGCTGGCGCTCCACAAGGCTGTCCGTTGGCGACGCGACAAGGCGCCATTGCAGAGCCGGGAGCGAGCCGAGGCGGCATTCGAGATCGAGCGCATCGAGGTCCACATCGCCCGGGTCGAGCGGGCGATGGATCCGCCGCTCGTCTGACGCCCTCGCGCTTTGGCTGACCGCGTCCGGATCTACGAGGTCGGACCACGCGACGGCCTCCAGAACGAGGGCACCGCGGTTCCGCTCGAGACGAAGCGCCGGTTCATCGAGCGGCTGGTCAACGCCGGCCTGCGTGAGGTCGAGGCGACGAGCTTCGTGTCGCCGAAGGCCATTCCGCAGCTCGCGGACGCCGATGCGCTGTTGCCCACGCTGCCGGTGGCGCCCGCCGTCGTCTACCCGGTCCTCGTCCCGAACGAGCGCGGCATGGCTCGCGCCGAGGCCGCCGGGGCGAAGGCGCTCGCGGTCTTCACCGCGGCGACCGATGCCTTCACCCGGCACAACATCGGCCTGACCATCGACCAGTCGCTCGTCGCCTTCGAGCCGGTGCTTCGCCGTGCGAGCGATCTCGGCTGGTGGCGCCGGGCGTACGTCTCGACCGCGTTCGGCTGCCCGTACACGGGCGCGGTCGATCCTCACCAGGCGGTGTCGGTGGCGTCCCGCCTCGTCGAGCGCGGCGTCGACGAGATCTGCTTCGGCGCCACGATCGGGGTCGGCGTCCCGGTGCAGGTCAGCGCCCTCACCGAGGCGGCCACGGAGGCGGGCATCGAGCTCCGCCACATCGCGTACCACTTCCACGACACACGCGGCACCGCGCTGGCCAATGTGGTCGCCGGGCTGGAGGCGGGCGTCCGTACGTTCGACAGCTCGACCGGCGGCACCGGTGGCTGCCCATACGCGCCTGGCGCCGCCGGGAACCTTGCCACCGAGGACCTCGTGTACCTGCTCGATGCCTCGGGCTACGAGCACGGGGTCGACCTCGAGCGCGTCCTCGACGCGGCGCGGTTCATCGCCGCCGCCCTCGGCAAGCCGCTGACGACCAAGGTCGGCCAGGCCGGCGGCTGGGACGCGGCAACCGGCCGGTCGATCGGCCACTGATCGGCGACAGCGCTTTCGCGTACGATCCGCCCACGATGAACGGGGTCGTGCTCGTCCTGAACCAGGATTACGAGCCGCTGAACGTCACGAACCTGCCTCGGGCGTTCCGGCTCGTCTTCGGGCTGAAGGCCGAGATCCTCGAGTATGACCACCAGGTCATCCGGACGGTCACGAAGGAGTTCCACGCCCCGTCGGTCATCCGGTTGCAGCACCGCGTGAAGCGGCCGCGGCCGCGAGTCAAGCTGACCCGGCGCGAAGTCTTCGCGAGGGACCGCCACACCTGCCAATACTGCGGCCGGCAGGCGTCCGACCTGACGCTCGACCACATCCTGCCGCGCCATCGGGGCGGGACCCACACCTGGGACAACCTCGTCGCGGCGTGCAAGCCGTGCAACCACCGAAAGGGCGGCAAGACGCCGGAAGAGGCGCGGGTCCGGCTGCTTCGGACGCCGTTCGAGCCGCGCAGCGACCTCTACTCCATGTTCACCCCGTACCTTGCCGACGAGCGCAACGGGGCCTGGCGCACCTACCTCTTCCTCGGGCGCAACTAGGCTTGCTCGGCGATGCCGAGCGGTGCGGCGATCAACCCTCCGGATGGCGTGCGGGCGCTGATCGCGCGCCTGTGGGAGCACGGCCACGCCGCGTACGTCGTCGGCGGCTCGGTCCGCGACGCCCTGCTCCGGCGTGATGCCCAGGACTGGGACCTCGCCACCGACGCCCGGCCGGACCGGCTGCTCGCGATCTTTCCGGGAGCGGTCTACGAGAACCAGTTCGGAACCGTCGCCGTGCGCCAGGACGGCGCGGTCCACGAGGTCACCACGTTCCGGATCGACCACGACTACGCAGACTTCCGCCGGCCGCATCGTGTCGAGTTCGGCGACGACATTCGCCTCGACCTCGCGCGGCGGGACTTCACGGTCAACGCCATCGCCTGGGGGCGTGCGGCGGATGCGGCGGCGAACGCGCTGGTCGACCCGTTCGACGGGGTCGACGACCTCGAGCGGCGGGTCCTCCGGACGGTCGGTGATCCAAGGGCGAGATTCGGCGAGGACGCCCTGCGCATGGTTCGGGCCGTTCGGCTCGCCGCGGTCCTGGGCTTCTCGATCGAGCCGGAGACGCTCGCTGCGATTCGAGAAAACGCGGCCCTGGTTTCGCATGTATCGGGCGAACGCGTCTCAGCGGAGCTGGAGAAGCTGCTCGCGGCGCCGCGGCCATCCGTCGGCTTCCAGCTCATGGCCGAGACGGGCCTCCTCGAGGTGCTCTTCCCCGAGCTCGCCGCGCAGCGGGGCCTCGCCCAGAACAAGATCGAGGGCCAGGACCTGTTCGATCACACGCTCGGATCCGTCGATGCGGCTCCCGTCGATCGGCCGGTCGTGCGCCTCGCCGCGCTTCTCCATGACGTCGGCAAGCCAGCCACGCTCGACGATGCCGGCGGCCCGTTTCGCGGCCACGAGGTGGTGGGGGCCGAGATGGCCGAGCGCCTGCTCGGCCGGCTGCACACGCCGCGCACCGCCGTCGTGCGGGTCGTCAACCTCGTCCGCCAGCACATGTTCACCTACGACACGAGCTGGGGTGGCGCGGGCGTGCGCCGCTTCATCCAGCGCGTCGGCGTTGACGCCGTCGACGACCTGTTCGCTCTCCGCGAGGCCGACAACGTGGGCAGCGGCGTGCCCGCCGAAGCGCACGGTCTCGCGGAGCTGCGGGATCGGGTCGACGCGGAGATCGCGGCATCCGTCGTCCTGGATCGTGCACGACTCGCGGTCCGCGGCGACGACCTGATGGCGGAGCTGGGAGTCCCAGCCGGGCCGACGCTCGGTCGCGTCCTCGACGAGCTGCTCGAGCGCGTGATCGCCGAGCCGAAGCTCAACGATCGCGCGACGCTCCTGCTCCTGGCGGAGTCGATGCTGGCCGACGACCGATGATCGAGCGGCTGCTCGCGGCCGAGGGCGCGCTGGCGCGGGACGAGCTCGACAACGCCCAGCGCCTCTACGGCCAGGTCGTCGAGGCCGACCCGCGCAACGCAATCGCGGTCGTCGGGCTGGCGAGGGTCCTCGCGCAACGAGGCGACACGGACGCCGCCCGCGAGCTCCTGGCGCACGCCCTCGAGATCGACCCCGCGGAAGCGGCGGCCCATCGGCTCCTCGTCGAGCTCGACGTGCCGGCGGCACGACCAGCCGCCGCAATGCCGGTGACGCCCGCCCAAACCACCGCCCCGCGAGGCGTGCTGGCCTGGCTCCGGCGGCTCGCCCGGCTCGGCTGAGCGCCACCGCTTCGCGAATGCCCGCCTCGCCGGACCTCATCGCGCGCGCGCCCGGTCGCGTCAACCTCATCGGCGAGCACACGGACTACAACGACGGGCTCGTGCTGCCAATGGCGATCGACCTCGAGACCCGCATCGAGTTCGTCCCGTCCGAGGACCGGATCGTGGACCTCACGCTCGCCGCGAGCGGTGCGCGGGCCGCGATCGACCTCGACGAGCGGTCGAACCCGCGGACTGGTCGCCGGGGCGACTGGACCGACTACGTCGCCGGCACCGCCTGGGCCCTGCGCGCCGCAGGGGCCAGGCCCCGGGGCTTCGTCGGCATGGCGCGCGGGAACCTCCCGCTCGGGCAGGGCCTTTCCTCCTCGGCGGCATTCGAGCTCGCCTGCGCGTGGGCGCTGTCGGGCGGGGAGCCGCCCCTCCCGAATCGAATCGCCCTCGCCCGCGCCTGCCAGCTCGCCGAGAACGAGTTCGTCGGCGTGCCGTGCGGCATCCTCGACCAGTTCGCCGTCGCCTTCGGAGCCCGCGATGCCGCGCTGCTGCTCGACTGCCGCACCCTCGACCATCGGGAGGTCCCGCTGCCGCCGCGCGCGGCCATCCTGGTCGCCGAGTCCGGCGTGACGAGAGCGCTCCGGGGCTCAGGCTACGAGGAGCGGCGCCGGGAGTGCGAGGCGGCGGCGGCGATCCTGGCGACGATCGATCCGTCGGTGCGCTCCCTGCGCAACGCGACGCCGGAGCTGCTCGATCGCGCCGGCCCGCGGCTCGGCGATCGCCTCGCCCGCCGCACGCGCCACGTCGTGAGCGAGAACGAGCGGGTCCTCGCCACCGCACGCGCCCTCGAGACCGGCGACCTCGCCGCGGCTGGCCGCGCCTTCCTCGCCAGCCACGCCTCGTTCCGTGACGACTTCGAGGCGAGCGTGCCGGAGGTGGATCGGCTGGTCGAGGTCGCGGCAGCGATTCCGGGCGTCCACGGCGCGCGCCTGACGGGCGGCGGCTTCGGCGGCGCCGTGGTCGTCCTCGCCCAGTCCGATGCGATCGATGCCGTCGCCGCCGGTATCCGGGCCGGCTATCGCACGCCGTCGGGGGACCCAGCGCCCGTCCGCGCCGTTCGCGCGACCAATGGCGCCGGTATGACCGCCGGCGCCGCGGAGCCGGTATGACCGACCGGCTGCCGCGGGGGGTGCATCGCCGTCACGACCCGCTGCGCGACAGCTGGGTGCTCGTCTCGCGCGGGCGTGGGGCCCGGCCGTGGCGAGGCCAGCTCGAGGCGGCTCCGTCGATCGAGGTCCCGGCGTACGACCCGGGCTGCGCGCTGTGCCCCGGCAACCTCCGAGCGAGCGGCGTTCGCAACCCTGCCTACAGCGGCACGTTCGTCTTCGAGAACGACTTTCCGGCCCTCACCGAACGGGGCGCCGGCGGTGATGCTGGGCCGGCCGTCCCCGATGACCTGCTTCGCGCCGAGCCCGCCTCCGGAACCTCCCGCGTGCTGTGCTTCTCGGAGCGCCATGATCGGTCCCTCGGCGCACTCCCGCTCGAGGAGATCAGGAACGTCGTCGACCTGTGGGCCGACCAGACCGCCGAGCTCGGGGCGACCTATCGTTGGGTCCAGGTCTTCGAGAACCGGGGCGAGGCCATGGGCGCCTCGAACCCGCATCCGCACGGGCAGGTCTGGGCCGGCACGGCGCTGCCGGTCGAGGCGGCGCGCGAGGACGCGACGCAGCGCGACCACCTGCGCCGGACCGGGCGCCGCCTCCTTGCCGACGTGGTCGAGCGGGAGGGCGGTGGGGCGCGGGTCGTGGCCGAGCGCGACGGGTGGCTCGCGATCGCGCCGTTCTGGGCAAGCTGGCCATACGAGCTCCTGCTCGTGCCGGCCGCTCCAGCCAAGCGGCTGCCGGACCTCGGGAGCGCGGCAAAGACTGGACTCGCGGCGACCCTGCGCGAGCTCCTCGGCCGTCTCGATCGGCTGTTCGAGCTGCCGTTTCCATACTCGATGGGCTGGCATCAGGCGCCGAGCGGCCGCGACCCGGGTGACGTCGACCACTGGCAGCTCCACGCGCACCTGTACCCGCCACTGCTGCGCTCGGATGCCCGGAAGTTCATGGTCGGCTACGAGCTCCTCGCCGAGCCGCAGCGCGACCTCACGCCCGAGGACGCCGCCGCCGCTCTGCGCGCCGTCAACCCGACACCCTGAGCGCGCGCCCTACCCTTCGTCCGATGCGCATCCTGGTGACCGGCGGCGCCGGCTAGGTCGGATCGGTCTCCGTGGAGCACCTCGCCCGAGGCGGGCACGAGATCGTCGTCCTCGACACCTACGCGACCGCGCGGCCCGGCGCGAATCTCGCCGGAGCGGCGGTCGTCAATGGCACCTACACGGATCGAGCGGCCGTCGCCGCACTGCTCCGCGACCGGGGCGTCGACGCCGTGCTCCATTGCGGCGCCCGCTCGCTCGTCGGCGAGTCCATCCGCGACCCGGCGCTCTACTTCCGCGAGAATGTCGCCGGCGGGATCTCGCTCCTCGAGGCGATGCGCGACGCCGGCGTCGACCGGCTGGTCATCTCCTCCACTGCCGCGGTGTACGGCGAGCGGGGGGCGACGCCGATCCGCGAGGACGCGCCGCTGGGCCCGATCAACCCGTACGGCGAGTCGAAGCGGAGCCTCGAGGCCGCCGCCGACTGGTTCGCTCGGGCATACGAGCTGCGGGCCGTGTCGCTCCGCTACTTCAACGTGGCGGGCGCCAGCGCCACCAACGGCGAGCGGCACGAGCCCGAGACGCACCTCATCCCCAACGCGATCCGCGCGGCCTCCGGCGGCGATCCCCTGACGCTCTTCGGGACCGACTATCCGACGCCGGATGGCACGCCGATCCGCGACTATGTCCACGTCCTCGACCTCGCCGAGGCCCACCGGCTCGCCCTCGAGGCGACCAAGCCGGGCGATGAACGGATCGGCGCCAGCCTCCTCGCGCTGAACCTGGGCAGCGGCGCTGGCTTCAGCGTCCGCGACGTCATCGCCGAGGCCGAGCGCGTCATCGGCCGGCCGATCCCGCAGGCCGTCGGCGAACGACGGGCAGGCGATCCACCCAGCCTCGTCGCCGACATCTCGAGGGCGCGCGACGTCCTGGGCTGGACGCCACGGCAGTCCTCCCTCGCGCAGATGATCGGCTCCGCCTGGGCGTGGTGGTCCGGAGGCACGGGCAGGCCCTAGAAGCGGCCCTCGACCGGCATGTCCGCGGCGGGCAGGAAGCGCCCAGGCAACGGGAACTCCGGCGCGTCCGGAGGGCGTGAGACCGGCGAAGCGCTCCAGCAGGCGCAGCCCGGAACGCGGTGACGCATGGGCCTGCGCCGCTGCCACGGGCTCGATCATAGGCGCGCGTACGATGTGGTCGTGCGGCAGCCCGGAGTCAGCGCGCCCTCGTCGATTCGCGCGGCCACCATCTCGTGGCGCCCGATGGCGTACGGCCATCGGCGTCCGGACACGATCGCCGATCCCATCTGCGAGCCGCTATGGGGGGGTCGGCGCGTCCTCGTCGAGATCGCCGACGGCAGGGTCGAGATACGTGGCACCGACGGCGGCGAGGTCGACGGCTACGAGGTCCTCCGCGCCGCAATCGCCGACGCGACCTTCGCCGACGATGCGCTCATCGACGGGTCGCTGCTGCCCGCGCCGCTGCGCGATACGGAGGGCGCCCGCGTCCGCGTCGGGATGGACTCGGTCAAGTCGCCGGGCGACAGGGTCAAGCACATCTTTATCGGCGAGAGCCCGCTGACGCCGAAGCGCGAGGCGCTCAAACAGGCAGACGAGGCGCGCCTCCCGGCGCCCGGCGACGAGCCGGCCGCCCTCGTCGCGACGGATCTTCTCTGGATCGACGGCCAATCCCTGCTTGACGTCCCGCTGCTGGAGCGGAAGCGCGTCCTCGAGTCTGCCCTCGACGAGCGTGAGCTGGTGCGCCGGTCGATGGTCGTGCGGCCGCCGGTCGAGACGTGGTTCGCGCAGTGGCGCGCCCTCGGCTTCGAGGAGGTCACGTTGAAGGGCGCGAACGGGCGCTACCGGCCCGGGACCGTCGCCGAGGACTGGACCGTCATCGTGATGCCACGGCGCTGAAACGCGGCCGCCACGGAAGTGCGGCGGCGCTGCAACCCTGCACAGGGCGGCCCCGGCGCGGATCTCGGCGGAACGGTGGTACGGTGGGCCCGATGCCGCAGCCTGTGCTGACGCCGGCCATCCGCGAAGAGATCGCCCGCCTGGAGCGCGCGGACATCATGGTCGGAATCCCGAGCTTCAAGAACGCAACGACGATCGGCTACGTCGTTCGCGCGGCCCAGGCCGGGCTGGTCCAGTACTTCCCGGAGCTGCGCCCCGTCGTCGTCAACTCGGACGCGGGCTCGCCCGACGGCACGCAGCGTGTCGTCGTCGAGACCGAGCCACCGGACTACATCGAGCGGATCCTGCTCGTCCGGCCGACCAACAAGCTGTCGCGGGTCTCGCTCACCTACCCCGAGGTCAATGGCTCCGGCGGCAAGGGCGCCGCGCTGCGCACGATCTTCGAGATGGCCGCGGCGCTCGATGTCCAGGCCCTGGTGGTGGTCGACGCCGATCTGCGCTCGATCGGGCCCGAATGGATCGAG
>CAYXVP010000089.1:0-8233 GCA_964468305.1 uncultured Anaerolinea sp.
CGTGATGGGGCAACGGCGTGATCCTGCCCGATCGAGCCACCCGCCCGACCGAGCCCCGGTCGCCCTCGAGGCGGTTGTCGACGCGCGAGCGGACGAGGCGGGCTCCGAGCTGCGCCAGCGCCCAGTGGAGCGAGGCGCCCTCGCCGATGCGGGCGTGCCGATGCTGGAAGACGACCTGGTTCGGACCCATCTGCTGGATCGATGCGAGCGCGAGGCTGGCGCCGACGCCGAGACTGACCTCGGTGGTGCCGTGAAACAGGCCCTGCGGCACGGTCTCGCCCTCGGCGCACTCGATGTCGGGGCCGGGCGGGACCTGCTCCTCGACGATCGAGGCGAACGCACCCGCGCCGAGGGTCACGATGGTCCGGCTGACGAGCGCGCGACCCGGGGCGGCGCCCGGCCAGCGCAGGACGATGGGCTCCTCAAGCCTCACGCCTTCGCCGATCTCGACATGGCGGCCGTGGCTCCAGAAGCCGCGGGCGAGCATCGCCAGCTTGTCGCCTGCGGGGAGGCTCGATCCGCCGTCGATGGCGGTACGGAACGCCTCCGGATCACGCGCGAGCCAATCGTGGAAGGTCTCGACGACCACGTCACGCTGGAGCTGCGGCAGGGCAGCCAGGTCGTCGCCGACGCCGGGCGGGCCGTCCTCTACGTACGGGCGGACCTCGTCCAGCACCGCCGCGCGAAGGTCGATGTAGGGCGTGTACAGCTGGTTAGCCTCCACCGGGAGCGCCTCGAACGCCTTCCACGACTCGATGCGCTCGGCACGGAGCCACGCCGGCTCGTCGCGCTCGAAGGCGAGCGCCTGGGCGAGGCCGCGATCGGCGAATCGGAAGGGCATGTCGGCGGGGCCGCGACGAACGGGCCGAGGGCGCGCTGAAACGTCGGCGATCGGATCAGGAGATCGGGTCACGTCCCGAATCGTAACGGCGGGCACGAGAAAGGCTGCGCCGCGGGGCCCGCGGCGCAGCGATGGAGGAGCGTTTCCGACTACGGCGCGAGACGCTGCCAGTCGATGTCGTTGTCCGAAACCCACGGAACCGTTGTCCACGGCCCGCCTGCCGGGTCGAGCACGCATGGCGACGAGATTCGCCGAATCGTTCCCGGGCGCACCCGGGTCAGTTCGTGAGCGAGGCTCCGGCCCGATTCCGGGTGCGGCGCGGGTCCTCGCGGAGCGACGGCGTCCGGCGCGCCCCAACCGCGCGAACCGGTACGACCGCGCCGCCGATGTCCGTCGCCCGCAGCGGGCGCCCAAGGAGGTAGCCCTGGCCGAGCCTGACCCCGAGCCGGCGGAGCGCGCGACGATCGGCGTCGGTCTCGATGCCCTCGGCGATCAGATCGAACCCGGCATCGGTCGCAAAACGCACGAATCCGGCGACGAGCGCTGTCCGGGTAATGTCGGTGGCGACGCCCTGGACGAGCCCGATGTCGAGCTTCACGAACTGGGGCCGCACCTCGAGGACGTGGCGCAGGCTCGCGAAACCCGCCCCGGCGTCGTCGACCGCAAGCCGGCGGCCAGGACCGAGCCTCGCCATGGCTGCGGCAATCGGACCGTAGTCGGAGATGAGGTCCTGCTCGGAAAGCTCGATCACGACCTCCCGTCGGATGGGCTCGAGAACGTCGGCAAGGACGTCTGTATCGAGGAGCAGTGCCTCAGAACAGTTGAAGCTGACCCAGCAGTCGGAGGGAAGCGCGATGCTCGCCTTCGCGGCGGCGCGCAACGTCGCCAGCTCAAGATCGTGCATTCGCCCGGAGAGCCGCGCGTGGCCGAAGACCTGGCTCGGCGTCCAGTTGGCCTCGAACCGGGAGAGCGCCTCGTAGCCGACCGTTCGCCCGTCGGTGAGGCGGCGCACCGCCTGGAAGACCGGCCAATACGCGTTGCCCTCGAGGATCTCGTCGATCGCACGCTGGCTACCGGAGTCCTCATCGCGCTTCACGAGTGATGGCCCGAGCTCGAGTGCGGCCGCGTCGGCGAACTGCACGAGGGTGGGCAGGTATTCCGCCATCGCCGAGCGGTCGTCGCCGCGATCGGTAAGGCCAGCGCCGACCGTGCCGACCACCCGGCCCTCGAAGATGAGAGGGACGTACACGGCCGCCTTGATCCCGGCGGCCGCGACGATCTTCGTGTAGCCGCCGTCGTCTTGCCGGACCGTCCAGCCGCTGATCCAGGGCCCTTGCTGTGCCTGCGCTCGGATCTCGTTGGCTCGACCCTCCGGGAGCTCATAGCCAGCAGAGATCACCGCCGGCAGACCGTCGCCGGCGGCACCGAGGATCACCGCCCGGCCGTCCTGCCGGAACCAGGTGATGGCGATGCTCGTAAGGGGTGTCCAGCGGGTGAGCGGCATGAGCAGCAGCTCGGCCGTCACGAACGGGTCCTCACTGATCGGAACGCGGCTCACATCGCGCATCAAGCGGCTTCTCGCCCCAAGGAAGGCTTCGAGCACTTCACGCAGGCGATCGCCCGCGAGCGAGCCAGCGCCGATGGCACCGGCGATCAGGAACGTCTGGAATGAAGGCGCGCCGGTGAGCGCCGACCCGAACAGCATGCCGGCCGCCACGGTGCCCGCCCAGGCCACCGAGGTCCGTCGTGACTCCGCAAGTGCCACGAGCGCAGCCATGGAGAAGCCGAGGACGGCGACAACCTCGTACAGGTCGGAATCGACGCCCCGACCGGCCGCTCCAAGCACCAACAGCGAGAGGGGCCAGCCCACGAGGCCGATGCGGAAAATGGTCTCGGCGGCGAGTGGGCGACCGAGGCGCTGGGCCATCGCCGGGGCCAGGAGCTGCGCGCCGGCGGCGACCGCGAGCATGGCGAGTGCGAGCTGATTGCCGGCCCCGGACAGAGCGCCCACGACGGACGCGCCGAATACGATCGCCGACGCCGGCCGGCCGAGGCCGTGACGGATCGCTCCGCGAATGCCCGAAGGATCCGACCAGATGTCTGCGTGCGATGCGCTCCGAAGCGCGAGTCGCAGGTCCTGGGACTGGCTGACTGCGCCCATGTCGGGCGAGGCTACGAAGTGGTCGACTCCTCGCGCCACGCCCCGGAAGTACCGTGGAACCCACAACGGCGAGCCAAGGGTGCGCAGACCTTGCGAGTGTCCCTGCGCCCGCTAAGGTGAAGGTCCGTGCCGTCGAGATTGCAGGCGCCTCACAGTTCGGGCCGATTCGCGACTGCACCGCGAACAGGACCGAGCCCCGTTCGTTGTTCCTCCGGGAGGCAACGTCACGCCCTGCTGGAGGACCCGCATGATTCCCCGACTCCCAATCCGCAAGCTCTCGCTCGCACTTGCGCTCGCCTCCGCCGTCACCCTCGCCGGTGCTGCCGCGGCGGTCACACCGCCGACGTCGACGCACGCATCGCCGAAGGCGGTCGCGGCAGCCGTGAACGGCGCGACCCATGCGGCCGCGGCCGGGGCCGAGGTCGGCGCCGCCGGCGCCACGAACGACAGCCAGGACGCGCATGCGCAGGCCGTGACGACGGCGGCGCAGAGCGAAATGGTCGGTGGCGCGCACCAGAACCACGGTGGCTACGTCAGCTGCGTCGCCCGGGGTGGTACGGACTGCACCTCGACCACTCCGACGCTGCCGTCGCACGGCACCCCGCCGACGCACGTCACCCTCCCGACCGCGGCGACCGAGCACCGTCGCTGACCGAGGCTCCCCGAGGAACCAGCAAGGGCGGCCGGCTGGCCGCCCTTCTCCTTTTCTGCGCGAGGCTGGTCCCTAGCCGAGTGACCCTTCCATCTCGAGCTTCACGAGGCGGTTGAACTCGATGGCGTATTCCATCGGGAGCTCTTTCGTGAAGACCTCGAGGAAGCCCTGGATGACGAGGTTCTGGGCCTCGTTCTCGGTCAGGCCGCGGCTCATCAGGTAGAAGATCTGGTCCTGGCTGATCTTGCCGACCGTGGCTTCGTGGGTCATGGTCGTGTCGTCTTCCTGGATGTCGATGTACGGGTACGTGTCGCTGCGGCTCTGGTCGTCGAGCATCAGGGCGTCACAGCGCACGCTGGCCACGACCCCCGTCGCGCCCGGCGCGACCTTGAGCTGGCCGCGGTAGGTCGCTCGGCCGCCGTCCTTGGACACCGACTTCGAGACGATGCGCGACGTCGTGTTCGACGCGAGGTGGATCGCCTTGGCGCCGGTGTCCTGGTGCTGGCCCTTGCCAGCAACGGCAACGGAGATGATGTCGGCGCTCGAGCCCTCGCCGCGCAGGTAGATGCTCGGGAATTTGACCGTCTTCCGTGAGCCCGTGTTGGCGTCGATCCACTCGACCTTCGCGTTCTCGTACGCGTGGGCGCGCTTGGTGACGAGGTTGTAGACGTCGTTCGACCAGTTCTGGATGGTCGTGTAGCGGACTTTCGAGCCGGGCAGGGCGACGACCTCGACCACCGCGACGTGGAGCGAGTCAGTGGCGTAGATCGGCGCGGTGCAGCCCTCGATGTAGTGCACCTTCGCGCCCTCGTCGACGACGATGAGGGTCCGCTCGAACTGGCCGGTGTTCTCGCCGTTGATCCGGAAGTAGGCCTGCAGGGGCAGCGGGACCTCGACGCCCTTGGGCACGTACACGAACGAACCGCCGGACCAGACCGCGCCGTTCAGCGCCGAGAACTTGTTGTCCTCGGCCGGCACCACGGTGCCGAAGTACTTCTTGAAGATCTCGGGGTACTCCTTGAGCCCCTGGTCGGTGCCCATGAAGACCACGCCGATCTTCGACAGCTCTTCCCTGACCGAGTGGTAGACGACCTCGGAGTCGTACTGGGCCCCGACCCCGGCGAGGAACTTGCGCTCCGCCTCGGGGATCCCGAGCCGCTCGAACGTGGCCTTGATCTGCTCCGGGACGTCGTCCCAGGACTTCTCCTCGCGCTCGGACGGCTTGCGGTAGTAGACGATCTTGCCGAAGTCGATCTTGTCGAGCCCATCGGTCCACATCGGCATCGGCCGCTTCTGGAAGTGCTCGAAGGCGCGCAGCCGGAGCTGGAGCATCCAGTCCGGTTCGTTTTTGATCCGGCTGATCTCCTCGACCGTCTCGCGCGACAGCCCGCGACCCGTCTCGCGCAGGTAGACGATGTCGTCGTGGAAGGCGTACTGCTCGCGCCGGTCGGCGACGAGCTCGCGAGTGGTCGGCTTGGTGGTCAAGAGCGTCTCCCGGGGCCTGTCAACACAGGCCATTTCGTAATCCCGAGTGACATTATCGGGATTACCTTCCGGACGGTCAATCTCCTTGCTTGCACGATCGCCTGCGTGGCGCAGCGCTCGGATAGCGCGTGCAGTCCTCTTGCAAGACCGGAGCAGAATCGCTCTGGCGGTCTTGCCGGCCCCTCTCGGGGACGAAGGTTCGGATGTCGAGCGTCGCATCGGCTGGGCGAACGGAACGCTATCGCGGGGTCGCGGCACTCCTGTTCGTGGCCGTTGCCATCGTGGGCGTCATCGGATCCCTGCAGGTCTCCGGCGACCGCCCACCAGCCGAGCACATCGTGCCGCTCCTGGGGGCACTCCTTGGCGCTTTTGCTCTGAGCGCCGTCGCCTTCGGCCTCCCTCGAGCCGAGCCGTGGGCGGAGGTCGGGGCGCTGGCGTTGCTCTACGCACTCGTCGCCCTGGGTGCGCTGGGAATCCTGAATGGCCTGCTCCACGGCAGTCTCTACATTCCCTTTGCCGGTCTTGCGGCATTGCTGGTCCTTCGCATGCGACCCAGAGCTGGTTCGGCGATCCCATCGCTCGCCAGACAAGATCGGCTTCTGCTGGCGGCGGTGGCTGGTTCCTACGGGCTCAGTGCCTACATCGGTCTCGTTGCACCCACCTTTGCTCGGCCAGGGGGGAGCGTCTTCGCTGTCTCGGCGGACGCCATTGCGCTGCAGCCGAGTCTCGACTGTTCGGCCGCTCGCGACCCGGCCACCGGTGCGCCGATCGAGGTCCACGCGACGCTCGCCTGGCAATGGCTCCAGCACGAGTGGTGGCCGGGAAGCTTCGACGGGCTCGTGCTCGAGTGGCACACACTCGGGGGTGATTTCACAGCCGAGGCGTCAGACGTCGATCCGTATCTCCTCTCCACCTCGCCGGACCTCGGAATCGAGGTCGGTGCCGGGTCGAGCGCGACAACCGGGGGGCCGGGCGGGAAATTCTGGATGGGCGACGCGTCACCGAGCGGGGCCAACGTGGAAAGGCTGGTGGCCGGATCAGGCCGCGCGGAAGGTGCGGGCGTTGTCGGGGCCGCCATCGACGTGGGCGTCCAGCAGCTCCGTGACGACCAGATCACCCTGGTGCTCGCTCCACTGTCCGGAGGCAGGCCCCAACCGCCGCCGCATGGCACGGTCCAGTTCTGGGGCCACTATGTCCATCTCGACCGCTGGACGGCCGTGAGCGATGTCGCCAATTGCGATTGGTGACGTGTCGGGCTCGCCATCCTCCAGCAGCCCGCGAGCGTGCACTCTGACGCGATGAGATGGACCGATCCGTCGGGTTTCTGACTCCGCTGGCGGTGGCGATGCTGATCGGGTGCGCGCCGGGACCACGGCCGACGCCGACTGTGGCGCAGGCCTCGGGCTCGGGTTTGCCGCCGCCGTCGGCGCCGACGGCAACTCCGACCGTCTCAACAGCTCAAAACCCTGTGTTCACCATTGCCGAGCACCCGAAGCGACCACTCCCGGGCGTCGGGCCGATGGACTACCCGGTGAGCTTCACCGAGGCCGGGCTTGAAGCGGGCGAAGCGGTCGGCTTCGAGCTCACGGGCCAACTGGACGTCACGTATGAATGCCTAGCCGCCGGGGCGCCGCAACCCGTGGGAACACCCGACAGGGAGATCGACCATCTCGTGCTTATTGCGACGCTCACGGCCGGACCTGATGGCAGCGTCAGCGGCGTCCTGACCCTGCACCTGCCGAAACCACATGCGCTCACCTGCCCAAATGGCTCGGCACCTTCCGCATTCGAGGGCAACTACTCGCACGTCCAGCTCGCCGACAAGACGTACGACGTGGTCGTCCACCTACCGGACGCGAGCTTCATGGTCTGATCAGGAAGGTTCATCGTCACGTTTCCGATCGAGGCGCCAGGAGGGCGCGGCTGCTTCGGATCGTGACCAAAGAGAAAGGGGGCCCGGTTGCCCGAGCCCCTCGCCCTGCCTGGGAAGGCCTACCTTCGCTCCCGAGACCGCTGCGGCGTGACCACCACGAACGCTCCGAGAGCGATCGCGAGACCCACAATGCGCCTTCGCAGGGGCCTTCGTTGTCCTCGACAGAGTCTGCCCACTAGGCTGTGCGGCGATGTCTGTATGAAGCCCAGCCCCTCGGCCGGGATCCTGCTCTACAGGCGCCGCGGCGGCAGCGTGGAAGTACTGCTCGCTCATCCCGGCGGGCCGTATTGGAGCCGCCAGGATCACGGGAGCTGGAGCGTGCCGAAGGGCATCGCCGAGGCGGACGAGGCGGCGGAGGCGGTCGCGGTGCGCGAGTTCGCGGAGGAAACCGGCTTCGACCTTGCCGCCGTCTCGGCGGATGGAGGACCCACCCGGTTGGACCTCGGCGAGGTCACGCTCAAGAGCGGGAAGATCATCCGCGCCTGGGCCGTCGAGGGCGACCTCGACCCCGAGCTCGCCCATTCCAACGAGACCGAGATCGAGTGGCCGCCCCGGAGTGGGCACCGGCAGCTGATTCCGGAGGTGGATCGCGTCGCCTGGTTCGACCCCGACGAGGCGCGGCGGCGCGCCCACCCGGCCCAAGCGGCGTTCGTGGATCGGCTGGAGGCGGCGCTCCGGACGTGAACGGCGCTCGCCAGGTCCAGGCGGCGGTCGCTCGCCGCTTCCTCGTCCTGCGTCACCTGCTTGCGCCGCCACGAAACCTGCCGCCCGAGCCCGAGAGCGTGCTCCGGGTCGTGGAACGGCTCGGCTCGCTCCAATTCGATCCGCTCGAGGTCGCCGGCCGGAACCACGACCTCGTCCTCCTCGCCCGAGTCGAGGGCTACCGCCGCGAATGGACCGAGCACTGGCTGTACGAAGACCGACGCCTGTACGAGACCTACAACAAGAGCCTCAACATCGTTCCGGTCGCCGAGCTGCCGTGGTACCGCTGGATCTGGGACCGGACGGGCCGCCGCCACACGGAAGGCGCGTTCGACGAGCACGCGCCGCTGGTCGAGGAGCTCCTCGTCCGGATCCGCGAGCAGGGCTCCCTCCTGCCCCGCGACGTCGGCGCGCGGGAGGCCATCGACTGGTACTGGCGGCCGACGAACCAGGTTCGCG
>CAYXVP010000090.1:0-7568 GCA_964468305.1 uncultured Anaerolinea sp.
TTCGAGCTGCGAAGCGGTGAGAGATTGCTGCCGGCGCCCGAGCCGAACTTGAAGAGCATGGCCTCTGTCTTGGCGAGGTCCATGATCGAGCCCATGTTGTCCTGGACCGAGTTGATGAAGCAGGCCGAGCACTGAGGCTTCGGCTCGATGCCCACGTTGAACCAGACCGGCGAGTTGAAGGCCATTTTCTGGTGGACGAGGAGGTGGGTCAGCTCGGCCTGGAATGACTTGAGGTCATCGTCGGTCGCGAAGTAGTGCTGGGTCTCTGCCCACGCGGCGATGGCGTTGACGACGCGGTCGATGAGCTGCTTGACGCTGCTCTCCCGCTCCGGCGTCCCGACGTGGCCGCGGAAGTACTTGCTGACCACGACGTTGGTCGCGAGCTGGCTCCAGCTCTTGGGGACCTCGACGTCCTTCTGCTCGAAGACGGTCTTGCCGGTCTCGCTCGAGATCGCGGCCGTGCGGAGCTCCCACTCGAGCTCGTCGTAGGGGTGGACGCCCTTCCGGGTGAAGCGGCGCTCCCAGGTCAGGCCCTTGACGGGGCTGCCATCCGGGCCGACGCCCTCGAAGCTGGCGCCCCACGGGCCGCCCAGCCGCCGCTTCGTCGGCTTCGCGTTCTTCGGCCCCTTCGCTGTGTACTTGCCGCCCGCCGCCTTGGTCGCGCTCGCCTTGGTCGCCCCCCCGCGCGTACCCGAGCCCTTGCCGGCCGACCCCACGTCGTTCTTCGTCATGACCGGGACCGGTGCGGTTGTCGCTCGGGCCATCTGCTTCCTCTCCTCGTCGCCCGGTTCGCCGGGCTCGGCGCCTGACGGTCTTGCGTCGTCCAGGCGTCGTGTCGCTCGTCCCGCGTAGCTGCGCGGGCGCTCCCTCGTCGTCGCCTGCCTGCCAACGTTCGGTCCCTTCGCTCGCTTGATCGACGGCTCCTGTTACGGACCCGATTGGGGGCTCCGAAACGGTCGATCCGGGACTCCTGGCGGCTGGTTGCGAGACGTCAAATGTACGCTCGCCGGGGTGCCTGAGTCAAGCCCAAACCACTACATCTTGTGGTTTGTAACGTCCTCCGATCCCAACATCTTGTGGAAACGCCGTTGCGGCGCGTCCACGTTCCGCGCACCCTCGCGGCTGCTTCGTCCACCTTGCGGCCGTGCTTGTCCAACGCCGCCGCCAGCTTGTCCACCGGTCAGCCCCGGTTCTCCACGCCCGACTGGTTGCGGGGGCGGCTGAATCGAACGCCCGTGCGAATGCCTTGTCAAGCCTTGTTTCCGGACCCCACCGGGAGAATTGGCACGTAAGCGCGAATCGCCACCCTTGCCGCCATGGACGACCAGCGCGTCGGCGCTGTCATCCGCGCCGTGCGCATGAGCCGCAGGCTCCGGCAGATCGACGTCGCGACGAGTGCCCGCGTCTCGCATCAAACCGTCTCGCGCATCGAGCGTGGGCATTTGGACGCAGTCACATTGCGCACGCTGCGAGCGGTCGCCGGCGTCCTCGAGATCCGGACCGAGATCGCACCCTGGTCGAGGCGCGGCGATCTCGTCCGGCTCGCGACGGCGGGCTATGCAACGCTGGTCGAGAGGGTGATCGCCGAGCTCGGCGAGCTCACCTGGCAGGCCCGAGCGGAAGTCTCGTTCAACCGCTACGGCGAGCGGGGCGTGATCGATGTGCTCGCCTGGCATCCGCCGTCTCGAACGCTGCTCGTGATCGAGGTCAAGACCGAGATCGTCGACATCGGCGAGGTCATCGGGACGTTTGACCGGAAGGTGCGCCTCGCGCCGGCGATCGCCCCTGATCTGGGCTGGGCGCCGACGCAAGTCTCACGCGCCCTCATCGTCGAGGAGGGCCGTACGAACCGGCGCCGGATCGCGGACCACACGCGCACGTTCCGGTCACTGCTGCCGGCGGACGGCCGAACGCTTCGCAGCCACCTCCGCCGCCCCCTCGGACCCGTCGCTGCGCTGGCTTTCTGGTCAAACGCACATCGGGGGGACGTTCGGCACGTCGGAACCGGTCATCGGCGCGTTCGCCGGCGCCAGGTGGCGCATCGACGTGCCGCCTGAACGTGGATCGCCTCGCTGGAGCCCGCTCGCCCGGCAGCCGGACGTCGCGACTCGCCTAAGGTCCCGGGGGCGTGCGTATGGCAGGAAGCGGGTCAATCAGGGCCGCGGTGGCGGTTTGCCGGCGCCGGTCCTCGATGCGCGTAGCGGCACAGTCCCGCGCGTCAGGGACGTGCCTCGCGAGGTACCCGCCGCGGGTCAGCCGGCCCGGAGTGCTCGCCAGAGCGTGCGGGGCGTGGGGGACTGGCCGTACATGAGGACGCCGGAGCGGTACAGGCGCGCGGCGATCCACAGCGCCGCCGGGATTGCGAGGAGCAGCAGGGCGATCGCGATGCCCACCTCGACCGGCCCGGCGGTGCCCAGCGAGAGGCGGGTGAGCATCAGGTACGGCGAGAACAGGGGAATGAACGAGAGGACGACCACGAGCGGCGAGTCGATGTCGAGGAGGCCCGTGCCCGCGTACGTGGAGACGAGGTAGCCGATGACCGACACGATCGTCAGCGGCGCGATGATCTGGTTGATGTCCTCCTGGCGCGAGACGACCGAGGCGGCGCCGGCGTAGAGCGACGCGTAGATCGCGAAGCCCAGGACGAGCATCACGCCGAACAGGAGCAGCATCGGGATGGAGATCCCGCCGCTCAGGTCGATCGACTGTGCCTGGCCGCCGAGCAGCGCCGCCGCGATCTGGCCCTGGAAGACGAGGGCGACGATGGCCGGCACGGCCACGATCACGTACTGGGTGATCGCCAGCGCGCCCACCCCGATCACCT
Source organism: uncultured Anaerolinea sp. (assembly GCA_964468305.1). Lineage (GTDB taxonomy): Bacteria > Chloroflexota > Limnocylindria > Limnocylindrales > CSP1-4 > UBA5189. The sequence continues at coordinate 2,825 of CAYXVP010000090.1, forward strand.
TCCCCGAGAGCAGCTGGAAGGGCGTGGCCGCCGCGAGCACGATCTCCATGACCCGCGAGTTCTTCTCCTCCGCCACGCTGTAGGCGATCCACTGGCCGTACAGGATGATGGCCATGAAGATCGCGATCGTGAGTGCGAAGCTGGCGAAGAACAGGGCCGGGTTGTCGTTCGAGCCGGGAAAGGCTGGCTTGGCGTTCGGGTCGGCGGGCTGGAGATCGAACGTCGGCGGCGTGAACAGCCTGGCCTGATCGATCGGGGACACGCCGGCGCGCGTCAGCCGGTCCTGGATGGCAATCGAGATCGCGGCCTGACGGATCGTCTGGGCGGTGCGGTCGAGCGATCGACCCGATTTCGAATACAGGTCGAACGTCAGGTCGCCGTTCGCGTCGCGACCGAGCGCGAGGGCCGCGGCGGCATGGCCGGCGACGACGTCCTGCCGAGCGCTGTCGACGTCGGTGCCGGTGACGACGACGAAGCTCGGCGGCCCAGAGTCGCCTTGGCCGGGAAACGGGACGGGGGTCGCGGCCGGCGCGTTGAGGATGTGGCCGAGGGCCGCCACCACGTCGACGTTGGGCTTCGAGTTGCCCGTGACGACCTCGACCCGCTCGCCGGTCGGCTCGCCCACGATCAGCCGGAACAGCACGGGGGCGAGCGCCAGCGCGATGCCGGCGATCACGAGGACGATGGTCGTGATCCGGAACGTGCGCGTGCGCCCGCGCGAGACGAACTCGCGGCGCGCGACCGCGAGGATGTTCGGGACGGTCCGAGCGGCGTAGCCGGCGCCCGGCGCCCGCGGTGTCGTGGTCACGCGACTGCTCCCGCCGAGGTGTCCTGACCGGCGCCGCCCGTCTCCGTCGCCGCGAGGTGGTGGTCCTCGGACGGCGGCCGGCCGACCTTCTCGATGAAGATCTCCTCGATCGAGGGATCGGCGATCAGGAAGTTCGTGACGCGCTCGCCGTGGTCGAGCGCCGAGCGCAGGACCGTCTCCGGATCGACCCCGTGGTCGACCGCCAGCTCGACGTAGTCCTGGCCCGTCCTCGCGACGCGAACGCCAGGCAGGGTCGTCAGCCACGGGGGCGCCTCGCCGTCATCGGATCCATCGATCGACTTCCCGTCCAGGGCGAGGCGCACGACCTGCCGACCGGTCGAGCGCTTCACGTCGCGCAGCGGTCCGGCGAGGACGAGTCGACCCCGGTCGATCAGGGCCACCGACTCGCACAGCTCCTCGACCATCTCCATCTGGTGGGTCGAGAAGAGGAGCGTGGAGCCGCGATCGCGCATCTCCGCGAACGCCTCCTTGAGCAGCGCGACGTTCACCGGGTCGAGCCCGACGAATGGCTCGTCCATCAGCAGCACCGCGGGTTCGTGCGTGATCGCCGCGATCAAGTGGACCTTCTGCTGATTGCCCTTGGACAGCTCCTCGGCCCGACGCTTCTCGTAGTCGGTGATGCGGAAGCGCGCCAGCCACTCGCGCCCGCGCGCGGTGGCGACGTCGCGAGGAACGCCGTACAGCGATGCGAAGAAGACCAGCTGCTCGAGCACCTGGAGCCGCGGATAGAGGCCACGCTCCTCGGGCAGGTAGCCCCAGGTCTCGCGTGGCACCTCGGTGGTGGGCGTGCCGGCCCAGGTCGCCGTGCCGGCATCGGGTCGGAGGATGTCGAGGACGATGCGCATCGTGGTGGTCTTGCCCGCGCCGTTCGCGCCGAGGAACCCGAACACCTCGCCGCGCCGCACCTCGAACGAGATGCCATCGAGCGCGGTGACCGCGCCGAACCGTTTGACCAGCCCATCGAGCACCAGCGACATGCCGTGGAGAAGGCTAGCGGGAGGCCCAGCAGCGCGCCGCTCGCCGACCGACGCGCCACCCGTGCCCGTGCCGTGAAGCCCCGGCGCCGCGCGCCCTCTGGCCATATCGCCACCCACGGTCTATTGGGCACCTCCACGCGCCTGGTTCCTGTCATTCGAACACCCGTGGGACGGTAGGCAGGCCGAAGCCCGACTTTGATGCGGGTCGCCATGCGAGACCCGCACGCGCCCGATCGGCGGTCCGTCTTCGGGCGTCTCGTATGACCGACACCGCCCGCTCGACGTGCCGAACGTCCCGGGGATGTTCGTTTGCCGGCAACCGAGGCAACACCGCACCTTCGACACATGGACTGTGGCCGCTACCGTTGCAGGCGTGAGCCTGCGCGACGAGATCCTCGAGCAGCCAGAGGCGGCGCGGCGCCAGCTCACGGCGTCCGCGGCGTCGATCGAGGCATTGACCGCTCGGCTCCGAGAGCGGCCCGTCGCCTCCGTGGTCATCGCCGCGCGAGGCACGAGCGATCACGCCGCCATTTATGCGCAGTACGTGCTCGGCGTGCGGAACCGGATGTCGGTCGGGCTGGCGACGCCATCGGTGGTCTCGCTGTACGGCGGCGACCCCGACGTGCGTGACGCGCTGGTCGTTGGCATCAGCCAGTCGGGGGCGTCGCCGGACATCGTGGGGGTCATCGAGGCGGCCAGGCGGCAAGGCGCGTCCACGCTCGCGATCACGAATGAACCGGGGAGCCCGCTGGCCCGGGCGGCCGAGCGCGTCATCGAGCTGGCGGCGGGACCCGAGCGGGCAGTCGCGGCGACGAAGACGTACACGACCTCGCTGCTGGCGATCGCGCGATTGTCGGCTGCGCTTGCCGACGGTGCGGCGGCTGGCGCGGCCGCCGCCCATGCAGGAGCCAACGCGGGCGCGAACGAGGCCGCCGACGACCTCGAAGCCGTCCCGGACGCGATCGCCCGGGCACTCGACGTCGAGCCCGCCGTCGCGGCGATCGCGCGCGAACTGGCCGGGATGGATCGAACGGCTGTTGTCGGTCGCGGGTTCGAGTACGCCACTGCACGCGAGTGGGCGCTCAAGCTCAAGGAGCTGACCCATGTCTTCGCGGATCCGTACTCCGCCGCGGACTTCCTGCACGGCCCGATCGCGCTGCTCCAGCCCGGAATTCCCGCGCTCGTGCTCGCCCCCGACGGCGCGGCGGCCGCTGGTCAGATCGCACTGTTGCGCGACCTCGGGGAACGCGGTGTCGACACCCTGGTCGTGTCGGATGTGGCCGAGACGCGGGCGCTCGGCCGCTGGTCGATCGCACTCCCCGCGGGCGTACCGGAGTGGCTGCGGCCGATCGTGTCGATCGTCCCGGCGCAGCTCTTCGCCTACCACCTGACGCTCGCTCGCGGCCTGGACCCCGAGTCGCCGCGCTACTTGTCGAAAGTGACCCGAACCCGCTGAACAGCCGTACCGGCCGCTGAGCAGGCGCACCGAGTGCCGACCAGCCGCGCCGGCTGGCGAGCAACAGGGCCGGCTACAGCCCGCTGTATGCGTGCAGGCCGTTGAACCAGAGGGAGCCGGAGTAGGTCACCAGCACCATCGCGAAGCCGACGACGAGCAGCAACGCAGCCGGCCGGCCGGCCCAGGCGCGCTGGTTGCGCGCGTGCAGGTAGATCGCGTAGACGAGCCAGGTGACGAGGGCGGCGGTCTCCTTCGGGTCCCAGCCCCAGTAGCGGGACCAGGCGATCGAGGCCCACCACGAGCCGAGGATGATCATCGTCGCGAAGATCGGGAAGCCGATGATCACCGCCCGGTACGCGACCTGGTCGAGGACCCGGTGCGACGGCAGCCACGCAAACCGGTCTTGCTTTCCCTGGACCAGATAGCCGATCCCCGCCGCGAACGACGTCGCGAAGATCCCGTAGCTCAGCATCGCCAGCCCGACGTGGATCGTGAGCAGCGGCGCGTTCTGCAGCGCCGGCACGAGCGGCTTGATCTCGGACGGCAGTGAGGCCGCGTAGAGGGCCAGCGCCAGCGAGACGCCGACGGGAATGAACCCGATCGAAGAGATCTCGTAGCGGCGCGAGAGCACGAGGTAGCCGAAGAGGATCGAGGTCGCGAAGGCGACCGAGAACTCGAACAGGTTGCCCCACGGCCCGCGGCCGACGATGACCCCACGAACGGCCATCGAGCCGGCGAGGAGCACGAAGGCGCCGATCGTCAGCCAGCGCGACGCGTTCGAGAGGGGCGATGCCGCGGCGAAGTCGGCGGGACCAGCGGCGACGACCGCCGCGCGAGATTCGACGAAGGAGCCCGTGGCGACGCCGGCCCACGCCGGCTGGACGGCGCCTCGCGGGGCGAGCATGGCCGCGAGCGAGCGACGGCCATTAGCCAGCAGCACGGCGTGCCCGATCGTCGCCGCGAACGCGAACGCCAGCACGACGGTGCCGCCCGCGAAGAGCGCCTGGGTCAGTGCCTCCATGTCAGGCCGCGGCGGCGCCCCCGGGCGGGGGTCCAGCGGGTCGAAGGGCCGGCACCGTGTGGTCGATCTTGAGCACGAGGCCGCACGTCCCGCAGGTGTCGATGTATGCCTGCCGGCCGGTGCCGCACTTCGGGCAGACGACCGCAGCATCGCGGCCGTCGATCGGGCAGCGGGTCATGCCGGGCGGGAGCACTACGCGATCGACAGGGCAATACGGCTCGCCGATCGGGTAGACCGGCGCGCCGTCCGCGATCTTCTCCTCCGCGGCGTTCCGCTGCTTTTCAGGCTTGCGAAAAACCGCCTGAACCTCGGGCGTCAAGGTCTCCATCAGGTGGGCGAACAGTTGAGCTTTGTACGGCTCGAACAGGACATTGATCTGCTTCTGGACTTTTTCCCGTTTGCTTGGATCCTCGGTTTAGGCGCGGTTGTACTTCACCGTGTTGGCTTCCGGTTCCAAGCCT
>CAYXVP010000090.1:7578-8217 GCA_964468305.1 uncultured Anaerolinea sp.
CGGCCGATGGGGAAGCGGGTCAGGCCGGGGGGGGGCCTTACGCGATCGAAAGGGCAATACGGCTCGCCGATCGGGTGGACCGGCGCGCCGTCCGCGATTTCGGCCGGGCACGGCTGCGGCTCGACGTACGGGATGCGCGAGCGCGGCTTGCTCACCACGTAGACGAACCAGCCGAGGACGAGCAGCGTCAGCAGCGGGCCGACGACGCCGATCAGGAGGAAGACCGGCAGCAGGTCGATGAGGGCCTTCCAGTCCGGGATGAGGATCGGCGTCAGGAAGTCGATGAAGCCCTGGAACAGCCGCCCGATCGCGTCGAACACGGGCAGAGCGTAGCCAAAGCCGCCTGTCGGCGTCAGCGGGAAGGCGGCTCGAGGAGGGAAGCGGCGCGAAGCTGGCCGAACGGCTCGAGGGCGAAGATCGCCTCGACCGGCAGCTCGAATAGCCGCGCGATCCGGAGGGCCAGGTGGAGGCTCGGCGCGTACTCGCCGCGTTCGATGTAGCCGACGGTCTGGTAGTGGATGCCGAGCGCCTGCGCGAGGTCCGCGCGGGACAGTCCGCGATCCGCTCGCAACAGCGGCAGCCGGTTGTGAACGGCGTCGCGGTCCGTACCGAGCTTTGGCTCAGCGGCCATCTCAGGCC
>CAYXVP010000091.1:0-1090 GCA_964468305.1 uncultured Anaerolinea sp.
CGGGCCATCGTGCGGGAGGCGGACGGCACGGAGGTGCGGCGGGAGATCGCGCCCCCCAGCCGCTTCGGGAACCGGCGCATGCCGCAGCCCCTGGACCCCCGGGGCAGCCTCCTGGGGGCGGACGGGTACGGTTGGGGCAGCGACTACGGTTTCAACTTCGAGGGCGGCTGCTACGCAAAGACGATCCGCCTGTCGCCCATGTACGAGCCCGACATCTTCGCCACGACGCGGCGTTTCGGAACGATCCTCGAGAACGTCGACATCGACCCGGCGACAAGAGAGCTCCACCTCGACTCCGAGCGCTTCACCGAGAACACCCGCGGGGCGTATCCGCTGCAGTTCATCGGCAACGCCGATCCGACCGGCGTCGCCGGCACACCGCGGAACGTCGTCTTCCTGACCGCCGACGCGTTCGGTGTGCTGCCGCCGATCTCACGCCTCACGCGCGAGCAAGCGGCATATCACTTCATCAGCGGCTACACGGCCAAGCTGGCGGGCACCGAGGTCGGGGTCAGGGAGCCGACCGCGACGTTCTCGGCGGGCTTCGGCGCTCCGTTCCTGCCTCGCCACCCGGGCGTCTACGCCGAGCTGCTCATGGACCGACTCGCGCGGTATGACGTGCCCGTCTGGCTCGTCAACACGGGCTGGACCGGCGGCCCCTACGGCACGGGCCAGCGCATGAACATCGGACAGCCACGGAACATGGTCCGGGCGGCGCTGAACGGCGAGCTCCGGGAGGTGCCGACCGTCAGGGACCCTGTCTTCGGGCTGGCCGTCCCGACCGCCGTGCCCGGCGTGCCGAGCGAGCTCCTGGTACCGCGTTCGACCTGGTCAGACCCCGCGGCGTACGACGCCGCTGCGAAGCGGATCGCGCACATGTTCCACGAGAACTTCGCGGCCTTTACCGACGGCGTGGGCCGCGCGGTCCGGGAGGCCGGTCCGATCGACTTCCAGGACGCGGGCGAGGTCATCGTCTCGGCGCCCGGCGAGGGCTGAGCGGCGGCCAGACGCGCCGCCGCGCCCGGATCGAGGCGCCCTCTGGGCAAACATAGGCAGAGAGGAAGGCCCCAGATGCCGCGCAACAAAGTCC
>CAYXVP010000091.1:1100-8199 GCA_964468305.1 uncultured Anaerolinea sp.
GCCGGGAAAGCTGGGGGCACCGACCGCCAAGCGCACGGCCGGGGCGGGTCTCGCCGACGTGGTCCTGGTCGAGATCGTCGAGGGCCTGCCCCAGGGAAAGGGTCTCGACCTCGCCGAGGCCGCCCCGGTCGTGAGCCACGACGCGCGCATCACCGGTACGAACGACTACGCCGCGACGGCCGGCTCCGACGTGATCGTGGTCACGTCCGGGCTGGCCCGACAACCGGGCATGAGCCGCGACGACCTGCTCATGAGGAACGCCGGCATCGTCAAGGCGGTCGTCCTGGCGTCAGCGGCGCAGTCGCCGGACGCGGTGCTGATCGTCGTCACGAATCCGCTCGACGCGATGTGCCACGTGGCGATACAGGCGTCGGGCTTCCCCCGGGAGCGGGTGCTCGGGATGGCCGGCGTCCTCGATTCGGCCCGGTTCCGGACGTTCATCGCCGAGGAGCTCGGCGTCTCCGTCGCCGACACGAGCGCCTTCGTGCTCGGCGGGCACGGCGACACGATGGTCCCGCTGCCGCGCTACTCAACCGTCGCCGGAATTCCGATCACGCACCTCCTCTCTGCGGACCGCATCCAGGAACTGGTCGACCGCACCGCGAACGGCGGCGCCGAGATCGTCGCGCTGCTGCAGACGGGTTCCGCCTTCTATGCCCCGGCAGCGTCCGCGTTCGAGATGGTCGATGCGATCCTGCGGGACCGGCGTCGCGTCCTGCCCTGCGCGACACTGCTCAAGGGCGAGTACGGCGTTGATGGCCTGTTCGTTGGCGTGCCGGTCGTGCTCGGCAATGGCGGCCTGCAGCGGGTCATCGAGATCAAGCTGACCCCCGCTGAGCAGGCCGCCTTCGACAAGTCGGCCGCGGCGGTCCGGGAGCTCGTGGCCAAGCTTCCGGCCTAGGACGGCGCCCAGCGGGTCCTGTCGCTCGGCGCGCCCGTCGCTCTCGCGACCCACGCCCGCTTCGCGTGCGACTGTCGCTCGGCGACGGGCGTCGCCACGCGCCACCCGCTCTGGGCCGCCCGTCGCTCATGAGATGCGGACTTGCTGTTTGCCTGACTAGACTCGCGGCGTGGCGCCAGCGGTGATCCAGCTCGCGTTCGATCCCGTCTTGCGCCTGAGCGACACATCGTCCGTTCGCTACGAGACGATCGGGCTGGCGATCGTCGTCTTCCTCGGCCTCGTCGCGGCGGCGCGGATCGGGTCGGGGACACCCTCGGTCGGACCGTATGTGCCCGCACCCGGCCTCCGCGTCGACGATCTCGTCTTCGGCGTGGTGGGCGCCGTGCCCGGAGCGATCGTCGGCGGCCGCCTCGGCGCCGTCCTCGACCATTTCGACTACTACCGGGCGAACCCGGCCGCGATCGTCGATCCCGGCCAGGGCGGCCTGACCTTGACCCTCGCCGTCCCATTCGCGCTGTTCAGCGGTGCGGCGATCGCGCGGCTCCTTGGCGCTCCCGTCGCTCGCTGGCTGCACGCCGTCGCGCTGCCGCTGCTGTTCGTCCTCGCCGCGGGCAAGCTCACGGGCGTGCTCGGCGCCACCGGCCAGGGTTCGCCTGTGGACCTGCCGTGGGCGACGGCGTACGGGGGCCCGGGCCCGTGGGGCTCGCTCGGGCCCGACATCGCCTCCCACCCGGCGCAGGCCTACGAGGCGGTCCTCGTCGCCCTTGCGATCGTGGGGCTGCTCGCCGCGTCGCGCCTCGACGTCGTCGCGCGCCGCGACGGCGGCGCCGTGTTCATCGCCCTCGGGCTGTGGGCGATCGCGCGCTTCCTGGTCGGGTTCACGTGGCGCGATTCGACGGTCCTTGGGCCACTCAGGACGGAGCAGCTGCTCGCCCTCGTCGTGCTCGCGATCGCGATCGTCGGCCTCGTCGAGCGCTGGCGCGCACCACTCGCCGGCGTCGTCGAGCGGCGCCCGGAGGCCGAGGCTCGCCTGGCCTGATCGGGCCTTGGGCTGGCGCGGCGCGGTATCGTTCTCAATCACACCGACACCCCAACTCAAGCCCAACCGAGGATCCCACCGATGACCCAGGTCGCCGAGCCCACTACCGAGCGCGCCGCCGGCGCGACGGGCGCCACCGTGCCGCACTGGATCGGTGGCCGGCGCGTGGCGGGAACGTCCGGCCGTCGCGGTCCGGTCTTCAACCCGGCGACGGGGGCGCTGGCGCGCGAGGTCGACTTCGCATCAGTCGAGGAGGTCGATGCCGCGGTCGCGGCGGCGAGAGCCGCCTTCCCGGCCTGGCGCTCGACGTCCCTCTCGAAACGGACCGAGATCATGTTTCGGATCCGGAACCTGATCGATACACATCGGAAGGACATCGCGGCGCATCTGACCGCCGAGCACGGCAAGGTCCCGTCGGATGCGCTCGGCGAGGTCGCCCGTGGCCTCGAGAACCTCGAGTTCGCGTGCGGCATCGCCCACCTGCTCAAGGGCGCCTACTCCGAGCAGGCCTCCGGCGGCGTGGACGTCTACCAGATCCGCCAGCCGCTCGGCGTCGTCGCCGGGATCACGCCGTTCAACTCCCCGGCGATGGTCCCGATGTGGATGTTCGCCAACGCCATCGCCTGCGGCAACACGTTCATCCTCAAGCCCTCGGAGAAGGACCCCTCGGCCGGTATCTACCTCGCCGAGCTGCTCGCCGAGGCGGGTGTCCCGGACGGCGTGTTCAACGTCGTCAACGGCGACAAGGTGGCCGTCGATCGGATCCTCGAGCACCCGCGCGTCGCGGCGGTCAGCTTCGTCGGCTCGACCCCGATCGCCCGCTACATCTACGAAACCGGCACGAAGCACGGCAAGCGCGTGCAGGCCCTCGGCGGTGCGAAGAACCACATGGTCGTCCTGCCCGACGCAGACATCGACATGGCCGCCGACGCGGCAGTCTCGGCGGCGTACGGCTCGTCGGGCGAGCGATGCATGGCCATCGCCACGGTCGTGGCCGTCGGCTCGGTCGCCGACCCGCTGGTCGAGGCGATCGGGAAGCGGCTGCCCAAGATTGCGATCGGCCCCGGCTCGGATCCCAGCGCCGAGATGGGCCCGCTCGTCACCGGCCAGCATCGGGACAAGGTCGCGTCCTACCTGGACTCCGCGAAGAATCAGGGCGCCGAGGTCGTCGCCGACGGCCGCGACCACGGGCTGTACAAGGATTCGGACGGCTTCTTCCTGGGCGTCTCCCTGATCGACAAGGTCACGCCGCTCATGGACTGCTACCGCGACGAGATCTTCGGGCCCGTCCTGACGGTCACCCGGGTGGCCACCTACGACGAGGCCCTCCAGCTGGTCAATGACAATCCGTACGGCAACGGGACCGCGATCTTCACGCGCGACGGCGGCGCCGCCCGCCAGTACCAGTTCGACGTGAACGTCGGCATGGTCGGCATCAACGTGCCGATCCCGGTTCCTGTCGCGTATTACAGCTTCGGCGGCTGGAAGGGCTCGCTTTTCGGCGACCTGCACATGTACGGACCCGAGGGCATCCAGTTCTATACCCGGGGCAAGGTCGTCACGTCGCGCTGGCCGGACCCGGGCACGTCCAAGGTCGACCTCGGCTTCCCACGCACCCGCTGAGCGCGCGACGCCCGTGGTCTCCCAGGAGCGGCCGCGCGTCGTCAACGTCGGCGTTCGGGACTGGCGCCCGCGCCCGACGCTGACCGGCGCCGACTACACCAGCCAAGCCGTCTACGAGGAGGAGCGCGAGCGGCTTTTCTTCGAGCGCTGGTTCTGCATCGGGCGGGCGGCGGAGCTCGGTGAAGCCGGCGAGTTCGTGGTCAAGGACGTCGCGGGCGAGTCGGTCTTCGTCGTCCGCAATCGGGACGGCGATCTCCGGGCCTTCTACAACGTCTGCGCCCACCGGGGCACGAAGCTGCTCGACGACGAGCCCGGCTGCGGCAACATCGGCAAGGCGCTGAAGTGCCCGTACCACGCCTGGTCGTACGACCTGGACGGGCGCCTGCTCGCGACGCCCAACGTCCACGAGGACGAGCTCTTCGAGCGCGCCGACTACCCGCTGCACGCGGTCGCCGTCGACGAGCACGGCGGCTTCCTGTTCGTCTGCCTGGCGGCCGAGCCGCGGTCCCTCGACGAGCACCTCAGGGACAGCAACGAGACGATCACCGACTTCGACCGCTACCGAATGGGCGAGCTGCGTCTCGGCCGGCGGCTCACCTACGACGTCGCGGCGAACTGGAAGATCGTGGTCGAGAACTACAACGAGTGCCTCCACTGCCCGACGATCCACCCGGAGCTCGTCCAGGTCGTCCCGATCTACCGCAAGGGCGAGGTCTGGGACGGCGAGACCCGCGACGGCGGCAATCTCATGTTCGAGGGGGCGACGTCGTTCAGCGCGACCGGCGCCTCGGACCTGCCGAAGTTCCCGGGCTTGCTGCCCGAGGACTACGGCATGTACTACGGCGCGTTCCAGTTCCCGAACCTGATGGTCAACATGCACCCCGACTCGGTCATGGCCTATGTCGTCTATCCCAAGGGCCCCGGTCGGACGCTCGTCCTGTCCGAGTTCTACTTCCGGGAGGAGGCGCTCGCCCTGCCCGGCTTCGACCCGAGCCCGACCGTCGACCTGTGGGACCTCATCAGCCAACAGGATTGGGCGGTCTGCGAGCGGGCCCAGCTCGGCGTGTCCTCGCGCTCGTTCCGGTCGGGCGTCTTCCCGCGCAAGGATCGGCTCCTCTTCGACTTCAACCAGCGCTGGCGCCGCGCGCTGGGCCGGCCGCTTCTGGACTGAGGGCGGCCGGGCTCGTCAGGCCGGCAGGCGCCGCAGGACCAGCAGCGCGAGGTCGTCGGCCGGCAGCGCCTCGGCCTGGAAGGCGAGGACGCCCTGGATCACCGCCCGACATGTCGCGACGGCATCGCCATGCGGGCAGCTCGCGGCGATCGTCGCGAGCAGCCGCTCCTGGCCGAATCGCTGGCCGGACGGCGAGCCGGCGTCCGTAATCCCGTCCGTGAACAGGACGAGTCGCTCACCCGGCCGGATCCGAACGTCGTGCGCAGCGAGGCCGAGGCTGTCGAACAGGCCGACGAGCGGCCCGCCGCCCTCCACCCACTGCGTCGATCCGGTCGGCGAGGCGAGGATCGGCATCTCATGGCCGGCGTTGGCGAACGTGAACAGCCCGCTGTCGAGATCGAGGATCCCGCACAGGACCGTTACGAACAGGCCGGTCCTACGCTCGTGGACGAGGATGTGATTGGTCCGCTCCAGCGCGGTGACCGGGTCGCCCGAGCGGTCCAGCACCGAGCGGATGATCGGCCGCACGAAGGCCATGAGCAGCGCCGCGGCGATGCCCTTGCCCGACACGTCCGCAATGACGATGCCGAGATGGCGCGGCCGTGCCGGGTCGAGCAACGGAAAGACGTCGAAGAAGTCGCCGCCGACCTCGCGCGCCGGGCGGTAGTCGTTGGCGATCTCCCAGCCCTCGGCCTCCACGCCGGAGAGCAGGACGAGGGTGCGCTGGATTCGCTGCGCGACGCGAAGCTCGCGTTCCAGCAGCTCCGCGTCAGAGAGCGTCGGTCAGCCTCCCTGGAGCGCCGAGACCGCCTCGGCGCGGGTCGCGTCGAGGGCGAAGAGACGGAGCATGCCGGTCCGCTCGAGGACGTGGGCGATCGGATCCTGTGCCGCCGCGAGGCGCACGCTGGACGCCTGGGCTTCGTCCTGCGCCATCTGGTGGAGCGCGCCCCAGCCCTCTTCGGGATCGGGCGGCGTCTCGCCCCGCATGATCCGCACCGCCGAGTGCAGCGCGAACAGGCCCGAGCTGGCCATGAAGGTCAGCTGCTCGAGGTCGATGACCAGCCCTCGCGAGCCGTCGGCGTAGGCGCTGCGAGCGAGGTCGACGACCTGCTCGAAGTTCGACGCGTCGAGCTCGCCGTTCAGCGCGACGACCGTCACCGGCGGATTGCCGCCGAGACGCTCGACGTCGATCGTCATCGCCACCGTGTCATTCCTCCTGGGTTGGGCTGCCGATCGAGCGCACCAGGGTGAGCTCGTTGCCGCCGCCGGGGCGCGCTGAATGATGCACCTCGTCGGTCAACGTCCGCAGCAGCTCGATGCCGAGGCCCATCCCGCCCATCCGCGTTGGGACAGGAAGCGCGCCGCGTTCACGTAGCGGCGCCAGGGTCGGATCGAAGTCGGGGCTGCGGTCGAGGATCCGGATCTCGATCTTGCCATCGCGCAGCTGGGACTCGATCTCGATGTCGCCGGGCTGGCTCTTGTAGCCGTGGAGCATCACGTTGCAAGTCGCCTCGTCGCAGGCTTGAACGAGATCCTCCGAGATCGGCTTCGAGCCACCGAAGGCGGCAACGCTGTCGCGCACGAAGGACCGTACCTCGGCGAGATGGTCGACCGAGGCCGGGACCCGAAGCGTGCGCTTTCCGGCGGACACCGGCGAATCAGGCCAGCCGCGCGTAGCTCGCCGCGGACCGCTTGAGGAACCGCCCGGCGCCCTGCCTGCCCGTGAACTCGCCGTTCCGAACGATCACGCTCCCGCGGCTCATCACGACGTCGGAGCCGCCCTGCACCGAGCGGCCCTCGTAGCAGGAGTAGTCGACGGCCATGTGGTGCGTCTTCGCCGAGATGGTGTGCTTCCGGTTTGGGTCGTAGATCACGATGTCGGCGTCGGCGCCGACGGCGATCGCACCCTTCCGCGGGTACATCCCGAAGAGCTTCGCCGGTGCCGTCGAGGCGATCTCGACCCAGCGCTCCTTCGTGATCTTGCCGCCGACCACGCCCCCGTCGTGCAGCAGGTCCAGCCGGTCCTCGACCCCGGGCAGGCCGTTCGGCACTTTGCGGAAATCGCCCCGGCCGAGCTCTTTCTGGCCGTGGAAGTCGAACGGGCAGTGGTCGGTCGAGACGACCTGCAGGTCGTCCTTCACGAGGCCATGCCACAGCTCCGGCTGGTGGTCCCTCGTCCGCAGCGGCGGCGAGCACACGAACTTGGCGCCCTCGAAGCCGTTGCCCAGGTCTTCGAGCGACAGGAAGAGGTACTGCGGGCAGGTCTCGGCGAACGCCGGCAGGCCCTCGTCGCGGGCCATTCGCACGGCGTTGAGCGCCTCGCGCGCCGAGAGATGGACGATGTACACCGGCACCTTCGCGGCCT
>CAYXVP010000092.1:0-8174 GCA_964468305.1 uncultured Anaerolinea sp.
GGGAACGAATAGTTAACCCTCATCAACGGCTGAGTGCTCGCGGCCGGGGCCGAGGGAACAATCGGCGGCGCTAGCGAAGTCTTCATGCCCGGCTCGTACCTCGGATTGCCCGCAACCTTCGACGTTCTGGCCCGGCGGTCATGAAGCGCTACACCCCCGAAAGCTATCGGCGCCTGCTCGAGTTGCTGAAATCGGGAGGTTACCGATTCGCCGATTACACGATTTCTCCGTCAGCAAGCGACGCGCGCCTCGTCTATCTCAGGCACGACATCGACTACTCCGTGGATTGGGCCTTGGCGCTCGCCCGGGGATCCGTGCCGACCACCTCCGCGCCGGCGGCGCGCAGCGCCGCCGCGATCGCGAGCGCGGGCGATTCGCGCACGTCGTCGGTGTTCGCCTTGAACGCGAGGCCGAACAGGGCGAGGCGCTTGCCGAACAGGTCCGGCGGGTCCAGCGGGCGCAGCAGCGACGCGAGGCGAGCCACGATCGCCTTCTGGTGCGCCCCGTTCGCGACGGCCACGGCCTGGATCAGCGGCGCCTGCACGTCAGCCCCGTCGGCGATCGCCGCGAGCGCCACTGCCTGCTCGGGCAGGCACGAGCCGCCGAAACCGGGCCCCGCGTCGAGGAACGACCGGCCGATCCGATCGTCGAGGCCGAGCCCGTCGGCCACGACGGAGGCGGTCGCGCCGAAGGCGTCGGCGAGTCGGGCCAGCTCGTTCGCGTAGCCGATCTTCATGGCCAGGAACACGTTCGAGGCGAGCTTGATGAGCGCGACCGATGGCGCGTCGGCGACCAGCGTCGGAGCATCAATGCCTCGGTACAGCTCGAGGACGCGCTCGGCCGCCCCGCGGTCGCGCTCCTCGAGCCAGCCGCTGACGATGCGGCCGGGCTTCTCGAAGTCGCGGAGCGCGGAACCCTCGCGCATGAACTCGGGGTTCGTCGTGATCGAGGCCGCTCCGCCGCGTATGTTGCGCAGCTGGATCAGCGCGGCCGGCCCGGACATCGGCAGCGTCGAGCGGACGACGATCGTGTGCTCGGGGCCGGTGACGTCAAGCAGCCCGCCGACGACCGCCTCGACGTGGTCGAGGGTGAGCGGGCCGTCCGGCCCGAACGGGGTGCCAACGGCGACGAACGAGAACGGCGTGTCCGCGGGGGGCCGCAGGTCCGTCGTGAATGCGAGGCGGTCGGCGGCCGCGGCGAGCCCTTCGTCCAGCCCCGGCTCGAACATCGGGGCACGACCGGCGCGGAGGCGATCGATCCGGGCTTCGTCGATGTCCGCGACCGTGACCCGGTGGTCCAGTCGCGCCAGGCCCACTGCCGTGACCAGCCCGACGTGGCCGGCGCCCACCAGGAACAGGTGCATCGCTCCTCCAGATTCGCGACCGGCCCGGGGCGCGGTGCGGTCCGAGGGAGGATACCGGGGGCGGGGTCCCTGCGAATTACCCCTGGAGCGCGTCGACAGTCGGCCGCACGACTTCGTCCGTGAAGCGGCGGGTGGCGAGACCGTCAGCCGCGTCGAAGCTCTCGCTGGCGAATCTGCGGACGCGGTCCAGGTCGAAGGCCCCCGCGCGGACATACGCGGCGAGCTCGGCTGAGTCCGTGAACACGGGACCGGGAAGTTCGGTCGCGAACTCGAGATAGAAGCCTCTCTCGGCCTCATACGCCGCATGGTCGGGCGCGAAGAAGACGATGGGCCGGCTGGTGAGCGCGAACTCGTAGATCGCGCTGCTGTAATCGGTGACGAGGATGTCGCTGATCAGCATGAGCTCGTTCATCTCCGGGTGATCGGAGACGTCGATCACGAAGCCGCGCCTCACCGCGCTGGCGCGCATCCGGGATCGGACGAATGGGTGTGAGCGGAGCAACACCACGTGGTCGGCCCCGAGTACTGCCTCAAGTTCTTCGAAATCGAGATCGGCTGGGTCGCGGGCGAGCGTCGCCCGCGACCCTCGGTACGTCGGGGCATAGAGCACCACGCGCCGGCCGACGGGGATCCGATAGCGGTGGCGGAGCGCCTCGCTCGATCGCGCGATCCTTTCGGCGTCGAAGAACAGATCGGTCCGCGGGATGCCCAATCGGGAGATGAACCGTTCGACCGGTGTCCGGAAGGCTTCGGCGTAGAACGGCACGAACCGCGCAGCCGACACCAGGCACAGGTCGTAGTTGGCGTGAATCGGGATCGACTGCACGTAGTCCTCGTCGGCGCCGAAGCCCTTGCCGAGCACGCTGTAGCCGAACTTCTTGAATGCGCCGCAGGCGTGCCAGACCTGGACGAAGCGGGTGCCGGGCCGCGCGTCGATCACGTACATCGGGAAGAAATAGTCGTCGACCACAAACAGGCGCGCGGTCGCGAGGTGGTACCCGGAGCGGACAGCGTGCACCGCGGAGCCCGGGAGGTGGCGCCAGCCGTGTGCAGAGCGGTGCGCGAGCTCGACGACAGGCACGTTCGGCAGGCGGGTCCGCAAATCCTCGCCGATCCATCGCAGGTTTCCGCCGGTTTCTCCTGCATGCGCGGTCGCGAGAACCACGCATGCCCGGATCGGCCGCAGGCGCCCGATGCGAAACCCCAGGCGAACCAGGGCCACGCGCACCGCAACGAGGCGGCTCACGCGTTGGGAGGCTCGCGGCGCTTGGACACTTCCGGGCCGGATCATAGGGGCTGGCACCTCCCGCTTGGCTATCCTTGGACACGATGCGGGTCCATGCGCTCGTGCTCGCCGGTGGCTCCGGCGACCGCTTCGGCGCCGAGATGCCAAAGCAGTTCGTGCGCCTCGCCGGCGAGCCGATCCTGCTCCGGAGCATCCGCGCGATCGCCAGTGCCGGCGTCGACCGGCTCGTCGTCGTGACCCATCCGAGCTGGCTGGATGAGACGCGCGCGCTGCTCGCCGACGCTCAGCTCGAGGTCGAGCCGACCATCGTCGCCGGCGGCGCGACACGCAACGAGAGCACCCGCAACGGGCTCGCCGCGCTCGTGGGTGCCGCCAACGACGACATCGTGGTCGTCCACGACGCGGTCCGCCCGCTCGTGCCGGCCGAGGTCATCCTGCGCTCGATCGAGCCGATCATGTCCGGTCGCGCCGACGGCACCGACACTGTGATCCCGAGTGCCGACACGCTCGTCGTGGTTGAGGGCGACATCGTCGCCGAGATCCCGGAGCGCGCCCGCTACCGCCGCGGCCAGACGCCGCAGAGCTTCCGCAAGGCGACGATCGACGCCGCGTACCGCGCGGCCGAGGCCGCCGGCGATCTCACCGCGACCGACGACTGCAGCCTCGTCCTGCGCCATGTGCCGGGCGCGCGGATCGTTGCCGTTCCCGGCGACGAGGTGAACCTCAAGATCACGACCCGGACCGACATGGTCCTGGCCGACCGCATGATCCAGATGCGCACCCTCTCGGCCGCGGCGGATCCGCAGCCGACGCGCTCGCTGCGCGGCGCGAGGGTCTATGTCATCGGCGGCACGAACGGCATCGGCCAGGCGATCGCCGAGCTGGCGGTCGAGGCGGGCGCTGTCGTCGCGGTCGACGGGCGGCGAACCGGCCTGGACGTACGTGACTATGGGTCCGTCGAGGCGCACGTGGCTCATGCTGCGGAGCAGCTCGGCGGGCTGGACCACGTGCTGTGCACTGCCGGCATCCTCCGCGTGGGCCGGGCGACGGAGCTCAGCGCGGCGGACCTCGCGGAGGTCATCGACGTCAACGTCGGGGGCAGCCTGAACGTGGCCCGCGCGGCACACCCCGAGCTCCGGAAGCGCGGCGGCTCGCTGACCCTGTTCGCCTCGAGCTCGTTCACGCTCGGCCGTCCGAACTACGTCGCCTACTCGGCCAGCAAGGCGGCCGTGGTGAACCTCGCCCAGGGCCTCGCCGAGGAGTGGGCCGCCGACGGCATCAGGGTCAACGCTGTGAGCCCGGAGCGTACGGACACACCCATGCGCCGCGCCGCATTCCCGGGCGAGTCGCCGATTGGGCTGCTGCCGGCGCGCGACGTCGCCGTGGCGACGCTGCGGCTCATCCGGTCCGATCTGACCGGGCAGGTCCTCGACGTGCGCCGCCACGACGCGGTGGGCCAGTCGGCCGCGACCGCCCTCACACAGGCGTGACCCGGCTCGAGTACCTCTTCTCGGCGGCGATCCTCCGCTTCCTCGGGTTCCTCTTCGCGGTCCTGCCGCTGCGCCAGAACCGGGTGGTGCTCGCGACGGCGCGGACCACGCGCCTCGACGGCAACCTCCTGCACATCGAACGCGCGATCCGTCGCCTTCGGCCGGGCCTCGACGTGACCCTCGTCCTCGAGCCCTACAGCTACGGCCTGCTTGGCAAGCTGGCCTACGCCGCGCGACTGGTCCGGGGCATGTACCTACTCCGGACCTCGCCACTCGTCGTCGTCGACAACGCCTATCTGCCGGTCCACGTCGCCCGCCATCGGGCCGCCACTCGGGTCGTCCAGGTGTGGCACGCGGAGGGCGCCCTGAAGCGGTTCGGCGTGGATGCGCAGCACCCGCCCGACGAGCCGGAGCGGACGTTCCTGCACCGCCACTACGACTGGGTGGTGACGTCCGGCGAGGCGTCGCGACGGCCCTGGTCGAAGGCGCTGCGGACGCCGATCGAGCGGGTACTGGCGCTGGGCTCCCCGCGCACCGACTTCTTCTTCGACTCGGAGGCGATCGCCGAGGCGCGCGCCGGGATCCTCGCGGCCTACCCGGCGCTCGCGGGCAGGCGCGTGGTCCTCTACGCACCGACCTTCCGTGGCCGAGGGCGGGGCAAGCACCCAGGCGACGGCCTCGATACCGTCCGGCTCCGAGCTGCCCTGCCCGCGACGGACGCCCTCGTCCTGAAGACCCACCCCAACCTCGATCGCCGGCTCGTGTCGACGGAGGGCTTCGACGCGATCGTCGACCACCGGCTCGACCTGAACGACCTCCTCGCCGCCACCGACGTGCTGATCACCGATTACTCGTCGTCGATCTTCGACGCGGCGCTGCTCCGGCGGCGGCTCCTGCTCGTCGTCGACGATCTCGAGGCCTACGAACGCGACCCGGGCCTGTATCTCGACTACCGAACAGAGATGATCGGGACCCAGGTTACCGACACGGACGGGGCGATCCGGGCGCTGCTCGAGGACCGCTTCGACCTCGCGCCCTACGACTCTTTCATCGCCCGGCACCTGGCCGCGTCGGACGGGGCTGCCAGCGCCCGCTTCGTCGAGCACTTCCTGCCTGCCTGAGCGAACCGGTGACCGAGACGCCACGGCCGACGGTTTCCGTGCTGATCGCCTGCTGGAACGCGGCCGGCTCGGTCGAGCGCGCGCTGGGCAGCGTCCTGCAGGAGCGCGCGATCGCCCTCGAGGTCGTCGTCGTGGACGATGGCTCGACGGACGGGACGGCTGCGCTGGCGGCCGCGGTCGCGGCGCGGGACCCTCGCGTCGTCGTGCTCCCGCTGGCCGAGAACGGGGGCGTCGCCAACGCCCGCAATCGCGGCCTCGAGATGGTTCGCGGGGAGTGGGTGACGGTTCTCGACGCCGACGACGCTTTCCTCGCGGGAGGCCTCGACACCCTCGTCCGCGCCGGTGTCGAGCGCGCCGCGCGAGCGGTCGTGGGCCAGCAGGTCTGGACCGACGGCCGGCGCCGCTGGATCACCGAGCTGTACGACATCGCCGACATCCGGACCGCGCGACGAACCTCGCTGGCAGCGTCACCGGGGCTGCTGTACTTCGCTTCCCCCCACGCCAAGCTGTTCCGGCGCGAGTGCGTCGACGGGCTGCGGTTCGAGGGCAGGGTGCTGGGCGACCAGCCGTGGGTCGTGCGGGGACTCCTCCGAGCGGGCGACGCGGTGGAGGTGCTCGGCGAGACGGTCTACGAATGGTGGCGCCCGACCCGGGCGGCCCGCGCCGATGCGACGTCGATCACCGCCTCGAGCCGGAGCGCGGCCAGGCGTGGGGTCGAGGCCGCCGCGGTCGCGATCGGCGCGTTGCGCGAGGTGCTCGCGGAGGCGGAGCAGCAGGTGTCCGACCCAGTGGCGCGCGACCGGGTCGGGGTGACGTACATGGAACGCCTCCTCCGGTCCGATCTTGGCGCGCATCTCGCCGGGGCGCTGGCCCGACGGGACCCGGACACCGCCGAGCTGATCCACGCCGTGGAGGCGTTCGTCGAGAGCGCGCCCGTCGCGCTCGTTGCCGGCTCTGGCGCGCTTGCCGTCGATATCCTCGCCCCGATCCTGCGCCGCTGGCCGGTGCTCGATCCGGCGTCTCGAACGGCCGCCGAGTCGCTCATCGCCAATGCACGACGGATCGACCCCGGCATGGCTGGTCGCGCGGCTCTCCTCGGCGCGGCGGGGCTCCGACGCTGGCCGGAAGCTGACGGGTCGCGGTGGCGGCGCGCTGCGGCAATCCTCTTTTTGAACGTCGAGTCCGGGCGAATCGCGCTGGCGAAGGTCCCGCGGCGGCTCTGGCGCCGCCGCGGCCGGCCTGATCGGGAGGTCCCTGACCCCGTGCTACGCTTCCCGGCCGATGTCCCAAGGTGACGCTGCGGTCGTCGTTCGGCACGCCTCCGGCACGCCTTCTCCCCTCACCCTGATCCGCGAGGGGATCAACGACGTCCGATCCCGCCAACGGCTCATCCGGTACCTCACCCAGGCCGAGATGAAGAAGCGCGGTTCGGACACTCTCCTGGGCAACATCTGGTGGGTGCTCGACCCGATCCTCCAGATGCTCGTCTACGTCGCGGTGGTCACCGTCCTCGGGCGGGGCCTGTCGCACCCGGACTACCCGCTGTTCATCTTCGCCGCGATCCTGCCCTGGAAGTGGTTCTCCGCTGTGGTCGGCGACGCGACGACAGCCATCGTCCGCCAGGGACAGCTCATCCGGCAGATCGCCTTCCCGAAGCTGGTCCTGCCGCTGGCCACCGCGACGGCCGGCGTCGTCGGCTTCGTGTTCGGGCTGATCCCGCTCGCGGCGATGTACCTGTTCTACCCGGGGCGCGCGTCGCTCGAGCTCGCCTGGGTGCCGCTGATCGCCGCCGTCCAATTCGTGTTCACGGTGGCCATGGCAATCCTCGTCTCGGCCCTGAACGTCTTCTTCCGCGACCTGGGGAACGCCGTCGGCCACGTGCTGCGACTGTGGTGGTTCCTGTCGCCCGGCCTGTACAGCCTGGCGACGGTCCACGGTCTCGGCGGCGGCAAGCACTCGCTCATCGGGATCGTGGCGTCCGCCAACCCATTCGCCGTCCTGTTCGAGGCGTACCGCGTGGTGATCTACGGCACGGACGACGGCGGGCCGCCGACGCCGCCCGATCTCACCCTGCTGATCGGGTTGCTCGGGGCCAGCCTGATCTTCGTGGCCTTCTCGACGTGGTTCTTCAAGCGCGTCGAGCCCGACTTCGCCAAGCTCCTTTGACCGCCTTCTCGATGGTGCACCCACCGGAGCCGAGCACGGTCCCGAGGATGCGTGGCGGCGAGACCTACGCGATCGAGGCGATCGACCTCGGCGTCCAGTACAACCTGCGCTTCAACCGCAAGATCACGATCCGGCAGTCCATCGCGAATCTTCTCGGCCGCCGGCCGCCCAACCGGTTCTGGGCGCTCCGCCACGTCAACCTCCGCGTGCTGCACGGCGAATCGCTCGCCGTGATCGGGCCCAACGGGGCCGGGAAGAGCACGCTCCTGCAGGTCCTGGCCGGGATCATGCGGCCGTCGGAGGGGGAAGTCGATGTGCGCGGCCGGGTCTCCGGCCTGCTCGGCCTCGGGGTGGGCTTCGACCCCGACCTGTCGGGGGTCGAGAACATCCTGCTCGCCGGCGCATTCCTGGGGCTGGACGATGCGAGGGCCAAGGAGCTGATGCCGGCGATCATCGAGTTCGCCGACCTCGGCGAGTTCATCGACGCCTCGTTGCGGACGTACAGCGCGGGCATGCGGGCGAGGCTCGGGTTCGCCATCGCCACCGCTGTCGAGCCCGAGGTCCTGCTGCTCGACGAAGTGCTCGCCACCGGCGATGCGAACTTCCGGGCCAAGTCGAAGGAGCGTGTCATCGAGCTCCTCCGCAGCGCCAAGGGCGTCGTCCTCGTGACCCACGACATGGATTGGGTGCGCGAGTACTGCAACCGGGCGATGCTCCTCGAGAAGGGCCAGGTCGTGATTGAAGGCGCGCCGGAGGAGGTCGTCGAGGTCCACCTCGAGCGGACAGCC
>CAYXVP010000093.1:0-8037 GCA_964468305.1 uncultured Anaerolinea sp.
GCGATGGACGCCCTCCTCGTCCCGCCAGCGCAGCTCGGGTGCGACCGGGTCGCCGCGGAGCAGGGCGTCGACCGTCTCGGCGACGTCGCCGTGGACGAGCACGCGTTCGCGGTCCTGGATCTCGATGACGACGTCGAACGTCGGCGGCGCCTTGCGCTCCAGTACGCTCTTCTGCGAACGGCGGCGGCGCGCCTCCTCGTCGCCGAGGGTGACGCTTTGGATCCCGCCGATGAGGTCGGACAGCGTCGGGTTGAGCATAAGGTTGTCGAGCGTGTTGCCGTGCGCGGTCCCGATGAGCTGCACGCCGCGCTCTGCGATCGTCCGGGCCGCCTGCGCCTCGAGCTCCGTCCCGATCTCGTCGATGACGATGACCTGGGGCATGTGGTTCTCCACCGCCTCGATCATGACCTCGTGCTGGAGCGACGGCGTCCGCACCTGCATCCGCCGCGCCTTGCCGATCGCCGGGTGCGGGATGTCGCCGTCGCCGGCGATCTCGTTCGAGGTGTCGACGACGACGACGCGCTTGTCGAGGTCGTCGGCCAGGACGCGCGCGGCCTCCCGCAGCATGGTCGTCTTGCCGATGCCGGGCCGGCCCATGATCAGCAGCGACTTCCCGGTCTCGACGAAGTCGGCGATGATCTCGATGGTCCCGTACACCGCCCGGCCGATCCGGCACGTGAGCCCGACGATCTTCCCGTTCCGGTTGCGAATGGCCGAGATGCGATGGAGCGTCCGCTCGATGCCGGCCCGGTTGTCGTCGCCGAATGAACCGATGTGGTCGACGACGTACTGGATGTCCGCCTCGTCGATCTCCCGCTCCAGCAGCTCCACTTCGGAGTCGGGATAGCGCGCCTCGGGCCGCCGGCCGAGGTCCATCACGACCTCGATGAGGCCCTCGCGGTCGGCCAGGCCGTCGATCGCCGTGACGATCTCCGGCGGGAGGGCGGCGAGGAGGACGTCGAGGTCGTCGGTCGCCGCGAGGGGCTCGCGCGCGGGCCGGACGTCCGTCTCGGGGTCGGCGACGGGCTCACGAGCCACGGGTGACCTCCAGGTGACGGACGGCGGCTGGGACGAGGCTCGGCTCGGCGACGCGGACGAGGGTTTCCTTCAGGAGCAGATTCAGTGCCGCGATCTCGGCGAAGCCGGCCTCCTCGATTCGTCGATCGGCCGGCGCCTCGTAGGTTCGCACGGGCGCGAGAACGCCGTGATTCGGGTGGCGGGTGAGGTTCCCGCGGAGCTGCGCTGCGATCTCGCCGAGCCCGAACTCGACGAGCCGGGACGGGTCGACGTCCGGCCGGGCGAGGAGGCGCAGGTAGTGCGGCTGGTCCTCGCGGGCCACGCCGATCTGGATGAAGCCGTCGATCCGCGCCCCATCGGTGCCCTCGAGCACGTAGGCATCGAGGTCGGCGAAACGCAGGATCGGCGCCAGCGAGCTGCGGGGCACGCGCCAGTTCGACCCCTGGCGCTCCCAGTCGGCAATGCGGAAGGCCTCCAGGCGCTGCACCGGCGGCGGCGTGATCGAGGCGTACAGCTGCATCAGGGCGTTGGCATCGACCGGCTTGACGTGTCGGATCTGGGCCGCCGCGGCGTCCTTCTCGGTCCACGGCTCGGGGAGCGCCGGCTCAGGCGGGCGGTAGAGGACGCGCTCCTCGCCGTAGCGCGCGAAGCCGGCCTGCATGAACAGCTCGACGTTGTCGTCCGGGTCGGCACACGCGACGTGGAAGCGCGCTGCGCCGCGTTTCTGGCCCTCGCGCAGGATCTGCTGCACGAGGCGGTAGCGGATCTCGCCGGGTCCGGAGCGGGTGCCCGGCACCGACGGCCCGATCGCATCGAGCTCGACGATGGTCCAGTCGTCACGCCAGTTCTCGCGCTCGACCCGGACGAGACCGGCGACGTGCCGGTCCGACTCGTAGACGAACAGCAGGTCGTGCGGCCGGACGGCGACGAGCGGGAGGCGGAAGAGGCTGAAGACGCCGATCGGCGGGCCGTTGACGGGCAGGCCGAGGGTGCGCGAGCCCGAGCCCTCGGTCTGGGCGATGCGCGACAGCTCGCCGAGGGCGGGCAGGTCGGTGAGGCGCGCCGCGCGGACCTTGCCACTGGCGCGGACGTGCCGGGTGTCGCTCGACTCGCCGGCCATCAGCGGCGCCTCAACGTGGCAGCCCGGCGCGGCGCGTCGGGTGGGGACGACGGCCGGCGCCCTCGCCCGGGTCGTCGTGCTCGGCGGCCAGGGTCGCCACCAGGCGGTGGAACCCCGGTTCGCCGGCGAGCTCGGGGTGGAACGCGGTGGCGATCACGTTGCGCTGGCGGACGGCGACGATCCGGCCGTCATCGAGTGTCGCGAGGACGTCCACGCCGGGTCCGACGCGCTCGACGACCGGCGCCCGGATGAAGACGCCGCGAAGCGGCTGGTCGCCCATCACCGGCACGACGAGCTCGCCCTCGAACGAGTCGAGCTGCCGGCCGAAGGCGTTCCGGCGCACGGTCATGTCGAGCAGTGGCAGGACCGGCTCGTCGCCGTCGGCGATCTCGGTGGCGAGGATGATCATCCCGGCGCACGTCCCGAACAGCGGCGCTCCGGTCGCGGCGAAGTCGAGCAGCGGCCGGCGCAGGCCCCAGCGCTCGATCAGGTGACGCATCGTGGTCGACTCGCCGCCCGGCAGGCACAGCCCGCTCAGGCCCTCGAGATGGGCAGGGAGGCGCACCTCGACCGGCTCGACCCCGACGGCGTCGAGCATCGCGGCGTGCTCCGCGACGTCACCCTGAAGTGCGAGGACCCCGATCTTCATGCCACGGGCCTCGCGTCGAGGCCGTGGCTCACCAGCCGCGGACCGCCAGGCGCTCGGCCTCGGGAATCGCTTCCATGGCGAGACCCCGCATCGGGGCGCCGAGGCCCTTCGAGACGTCGGCCAGGATCTTCGGATCGTCGAAGTGGGTCGTCGCCTGGACGATGGCATTCGCCATCCGCGCCGGATCCTCGCTCTTGAAGATGCCGGAGCCGACGAACACGCCCTCCGAGCCGAGCTGCATGACCAGCGCGGCGTCGGCCGGTGTGGAGATCCCGCCGGCCACGAAGTTGACGACCGGCAGCTTGCCGTTCTCGGCCACGTCCTTCACCAGCTCGTATGGCGCCTGCAGCTCTTTGGCTGCGACGAAGAGCTCGTCGTCGCGCATGCCCTGCAGCCGACGAATCTCGCCGAGCACCGCGCGCAGCTGGCGGACGGCCTCGACCACGTTGCCAGTGCCGGCCTCGCCCTTGGTCCGGATCATGGCCGCGCCCTCGTTGATGCGCCGGAGCGCCTCACCGAGGTTCCGGCAGCCGCAGACGAATGGGACCTTGAAGGCGTGCTTGTCGATGTGGTTCGTCTCGTCGGCCGGTGTGAGGACCTCTGACTCGTCGATGTAGTCGACGCCGAGCGCCTCGAGGATCTGGGCCTCGACGAAATGGCCGATGCGCGCCTTGGCCATGACCGGGATCGAGACCGCGTCCATGATCCCCTGGACCATCGCCGGGTCGGACATGCGGGCCACCCCGCCCGCGGCGCGGATGTCGGCGGGCACGCGCTCGAGGGCCATCACGGCCACGGCGCCCGCGTCCTCCGCGACCTTGGCATGCTCCGGCGTGACGACGTCCATGATGACGCCGCCCTTGAGCATCTGGGCCAGGCCCTTCTTGGTCGTCCAGGTGGACGTCTCTGGGCTCATGTCTCTGTTCGTTCCTCAGGATCCGGCGCGTACCACTGGTGGATCGCCTGCCCCGGGGTCATGCCCGTTCGGGTCGGTCCGGCCGCACGCACCCACGAGATTATCGCACGCCGATTTGGACCAGCCGAGTAGCGCAATCGTCGACGTCGGGTCCGAAATCGGTGGCGAGATTTGAACGAATCACTCGCTGCAGCGCCCTAGAATCCCGGATCCGGCGTGTTGGCCGGGCTGCTCCGGGGGTTGGAGGAGGGCAACGCGATGCGCAAATTGGTCGCGACATCGGCCGTGCTCGGGCTGTTGCTGGGAGCTTTCGCAGCGGCACCGGTCTCTGCAGGCACGCGCATGGACGTGACGATCACGGCGACCACGATCTTGAGCCAGGACCCGAACGGATTCACGTCGTCCATCCCGGGCTGTGCCGCGGGAAGCGTGTACAGCGGGGGCAAGGTGGTGTTCCCGCGGCCGCACGGGAACTTCGTCGGCTACAAGCTCTTCGACTGCGGGAACGACACCGGCTTCCGCGTCCGGCTGAATGCCCAGTTCTTCTACGACGGCAGCGGCTCGGTAGGCACGTGGGCGATCGTCGATGCGTGGGGCTCCCTCGCGGGAATGTCCGGCGCCGGCAAGCTCACCGGCGACGCCATCAACAACGGGATCATCGACAACTACTTCGGCACCGTAACGCTCTGACGAGCGATTGATTGCGGGCCGCCCCCGTGCGGGTGGCCCGATCCGCGCGCCGTTCAGCGGCGGAGGGTGCGAAGAGCGCCTCCGAACAGGCCGAGTGCGCGGCGCGCGTTCGTCGGCGAGAGCCGGCTGAGCGACTCGAGCAGCGCCAAAACGTCGTCGTCATTGACCGCCTCGAGGAGGCCGAAAAGGCGCAGCGCGGTCTCGTCGGGCACTCGGCTGAGCAATCGGAGGCCCCGCTCGAGCGTCCTCGGCTCGAGCTGCGGCACCAGGCTGACCGCCCGATCGAAGAGCCGGACGAACACGAGGAAGGCGGAGAGCCAGTTGCGGAGCTCGATGAGCTCGCGGTCGTCCGGATCGGCCTCGACAGCCCCGTTCGCCTCGTTCAGCGTTCGCTCGAGGACTGCGACCACGGGGTCTCCCTCGCGCAGCTTGCGCTCGGAGATCACGCGCCCGAACCACTCCCAGTGATCCCCCACCGCGCGATAGGCGGTGCCCGCGGGACCGCGACTGCCGACGCGGCGCGGCTCGGGGACCCGCTCGATCAGGCCCCATTCCTCCGCCTCGGCGAGCGCCAGGCTCGCCGCGCGATGTGACAGGCCCAGCGCCTCCCGAACCTCGCGTTCGGTGAGCGGCGCCTGCTTTGTCATGAGGTAGGCGTGCACCCGCGCGATCGCCGGTGCGACGCCCCACGAGGAGCCCATGTCGCCCCATGCGTCGGCGAGCCGGAGGCGAAGGGCCTCGGCGGTGGCCGAGGTCGTCGGCAGGTCCAAGGGGCTGGCTGCGGACGTGGCCTCGGGACGGAGGCGCGGTGCTGTTGCTGCCACGGTCAGGAGGGTACCTCTGCAGGAACTTGCCACTTGACACTAGCACATTTCTTACGTAGAAACGTGCTAGCGATGAGTAACGCGATGACGCGACCGGGCCGAGATCGCCACGCCTCGACCTGGCTCGCCTTCGCGATGCTCGGTGTGGCCAGCGCAGTCGTCCTGCTCGAGTTTCCGGTTGGCGGCGTCCTGCTGCTCGCAGCCGCGCTGGTCGGCATCGCCGTGCGGTCGCCCCGTGGCGCGGCGCTCGCCGGGTTGGTGACCGGGCTCGGCGCAACGTGGACCGCCCTGTTTCTCCGGGTGAAGGTCAGCTGCGACGCATTCGATTCGCAACCGGGCCAGAGCTGCGAATCCCCCGGGATCGAGGGCTGGATCGCGGCGGGCGCGGTCGTCCTTGCCGTCGGAATGCTCGCGTCGCTCCTGGCGTATCGCCGCATGGGGAGCCGCTCGCGAGTCTGAGCGACCCTGGTCGTCAGGCCAGCGGGATCGGCACCCACTGGCCAAGTGCCACGCCGAGGGCGACGAACAACGGGTTACCCCAGTCGATGTCGACCTCGCACGAGGCGATGCGTTGGGTGCCAGCGCCCACGCTGAACTCGAATACCAGCTCCTGGCCGTCGAAGGCGATCGGGCATTGCCCGGTGAACGGGTGCGACTCGAGGGCTGCCCAGTCCGTCGCCTGGATCGCGGCCGTCAGGGCCGCCATCGCCTGCGCATCGACATGCCCGAGGTCGTTCGGCGGCTTCGCGGCGGCATGGGCACGGCCGTCGCGATCCAGGATCACGCTGTTGTCGCAAACGCCGCCATCGGCGCAGAGACCGCCGCGCATCTCGACCGTCACGAGTGGACCGACGACCGGAATTGGGACGTTCGTGCCGCAACCGGTCAGCGCCAGCGCCGACGCGACAAACCACAAGATCCCGAGGCGGACGACTGGGCGCGACCAGCTGACCGGCTGCATGGCCGCGTGACGATAAGCCAGCCGCCTGGGTTCCAGGCCCCAAGATCGGGCCTGAGGCGGCAATAGACTGCGGGCATGCCCGTCCTCCGCTCGCGGCTCGACCCGAACGGCGCGGACGAGCGAGCGAACGTCGAGCGCATGGCGGCCCTCGTCGCGGAGCTGCGGGGCCGAACCGCCGCCGTGTCGGAGCGGGGCGCGGGCGGCGACGACACGTCCGTCGCTCGGCATCGCGAGCGCGGCAAGCTGCCGGTTCGGGAGCGGATCGACCTGCTGCTCGACCCGGGCTCGGCGTTTCTCGAGCTCAGCGCGCTCGCCGCGAACGGCCTCTACGACGACGAGGCCCCAAGCGCGGGGATCGTCACCGGCATCGGCCGAATCGAGGGAACGATGTGCGTCGTCGTCGCCAACGATGCGACGGTCAAGGGCGGCACCTACTACCCGATGACGGTCAAGAAGCACCTCCGCGCCCAGGAGATCGCCCTCGAGAACCACCTGCCCTGCATCTATCTGGTCGACAGCGGCGGCGCGTTCCTGCCGCTGCAGGCCGACGTCTTTCCGGACCGCGAGCATTTCGGCCGGATCTTCTTCAACCAGGCCCGGATGTCGTCGCTGGGTATTCCGCAGGTCGCACTGGTGATGGGCTCGTCCACCGCGGGCGGCGCCTATGTACCCGCGATGAGCGATGAGACCGTGATCGTCAAGGGCACCGGCACGATCTTCCTCGGTGGCCCGCCGCTGGTGAAGGCTGCGACGGGGGAGGAGGTCTCGGCCGAGGACCTCGGTGGCGCCGAGGTGCATGCCCGTCGATCCGGCGTCGCCGACCACGAGGCGCTCGATGACGAACACGCCATCGCGCTCGGTCGGTCGATCGTCCAGCACCTGGAGCGCAAGGCGCCCGCTCCGCCGTGGGATCGTCGCGAGCCGGAGCCGCCGGCCGTCTCGCCCGAGGGCGGCGATGGGGCGGCGCACCTGTATGCGGCCATCTCGGCGGAGACGCGCCGGTCCGTGCCGGTGCGCGAGATTGTGGCCCGTCTCGTGGACGCCTCGCGTTTCCACGAGTTCAAGCCACTCTACGGCGACACCCTCGTCTGCGGCTTCGCGCACCTCGAGGGCTGGCCCATCGCGATCCTCGCCAACGACGGGGTTCTCTTCAGCCAATCGGCGCCCAAGGGCGCGCACTTCATCGAGCTCGCCGCGCAGCGTCGCATCCCGCTCGTCTTCCTCCAGAACATCACCGGGTTCATGGTCGGGCGGGAGTACGAGGCGGGCGGCATCGCCAAGGACGGGGCCAAGCTCGTGACGGCAGTCGCCACGGCCGCCGTCCCGAAGCTCACGGTGCTGATCGGCGGCTCGTTCGGCGCCGGCAACTACGCGATGGCAGGGCGCGCCTACTCGCCACGCTTCCTCTGGGCCTGGCCGAACTCGCGCATCTCGGTCATGGGCGGGGCGCAAGCGGCGCGCGTGCTCTCGACGGTCCGTGGCAAGTTCAAGGACGACGCCGAGCGCGACGCTTTCGAGGCGCCGATCCTCGAGACCTACGAGCGCGAGGGCTCGCCCTACTTCGCCACGGCACGACTCTGGGACGACGGCATCATCGACCCGCTCGACACGCGGCGGGTCCTGTCGATCGGCCTCGAGGCCGCCCTCCACGCCCCGATCGCGGACACGAGGTTCGGCGTCTTCCGGATGTAGGCCCGTACCCTTGTGGCATGGTCATCCACGAGTCCGCGGCGAAGGGGTTCGCGGCGGGGGCCGACGCATACGAGCGGGGTCGGCCGGAGTACTCGCCGGAGGCGATCGCGGCGCTGATCCGCGAGCTCGGCATCGGGCCAGGGAAGCGCGTGCTCGATCTCGCCGCCG
>CAYXVP010000094.1:0-7990 GCA_964468305.1 uncultured Anaerolinea sp.
GCGGCAGGGGGGGCCGAAGCCGGCCGGAAGCTCTGGGCGCAACAACGCCTGCGGGGACTCGCGCGGACTACACGACGCAGAGAGGGTGCTACCCCCCCCCAACGACGCCGTCCACGGCGCACGGTGGCCGCCCCGGTGCGGCCCGCGGCCGACTGAGGCACGCAGAGCGCGAGCGCGGCGGGCTGGCGAGGCCAGGGCGCTCGGCGGTACCGCGGTAACACTGGCGCGCTCCTGCGCAGGGTCATCGCGCCTCCGCCGCCGCTGCCATCGGCCGCGCGCGCCGTTCGCGGGTGTTACGGCCGTAACGGCCAGCGCACCGGGCGGGCCCAGTCGTCGAGCCGTCGCCTGGCGACGGTCATCGTCAGGCGCGAGGCTGGCCCTGCGTGCCGCCGGCTGGCTGGCCACGGTTGAGCTGAGCGGGTGGGTCGTCGCCGGCGTCACGGCCGCGCCTCGATCGGTTGACCTGGACCCACCGGGGGATCGGCTGACCGGCCTGAGAAGCCGCCTCCCTGAGCGTGATCGAAGGCCCGCGCCGCATCGGGATCGAGCAGCGCGATCTCGCACTCGTCAGCTCGCCCGATGCTCGCCAGGCAGTGAGGGCTGATTGATGGCCGGTGGATCAGGAACGACGAGCCGCCGAGGCGCCGGGTCACGAGCAGCGCCGCGCCCGGAATGAGGGACTGGCCACAGCTAGCGCACCACGGGCTCACGGGACGCTCACGCGCTGTCCTGGGTCGGGCGCTTTCTCGACCGACCTCGGGTCGCTCCGGTCACCGCGGTGACCAGCGTCAGGACCGCGATGGACGACCACGACCTGGCCGGGTTCGAGCAGGTTCCGGAGCTGCACCGGCTCGCACGGACAGCCAATCGAGGCGCGGTGATCGTCCGCTCGCGTCGCCGGCGCCAGGGCGTGGACGACCGCGGTCATCGTCCTCAC
Source organism: uncultured Anaerolinea sp. (assembly GCA_964468305.1). Classification (GTDB taxonomy): domain Bacteria; phylum Chloroflexota; class Limnocylindria; order Limnocylindrales; family CSP1-4; genus UBA5189. Next base: position 938 of record CAYXVP010000094.1, read on the forward strand.
CGCTGGCCGGCCCCGTTCGCGCCGATCTCGCGCTGGTAGCAGCCTCGAACGAAGCCGGCGACGTCGAACGGGTTGGCGCCCTTTGGCGCGGCTCGGCACCATCCCGCGGATCGCTCCGGGAAGTTGCGCACCGCAGGCCAGAGCATCGCCCGCTGCGTTCCGCGCTCGTCCTCGCCACCGCTCGGCGGCAACTTGAACCGCTCCAACCAGGCGTCCAGGAACGCGCTCCACTCGAGCGCCCAGTTGGTGACGTCGTGCCCGTTCATCTTCTTGGAGGGGTCCCCGGGGGACGGATCGGACGGAACGGACGGATCGGACGGAACGGACGGGAAGTCGCTCACCGAGTCGCTATGCGAGTCGCTCACCGAGTCAGACTGCGACTCGCTGGGCCAGCGACGCTCGTTGGTCGCCCGACCGCCGGCTCGCTTCCTTTCGCGCCGCTCCCAGGCTGGCCGAAACCAGCTCTCCCAGACATGGGTGGGCACCCGGCCGTCGGCGTCGATCAGCTCGGCCGAGGTGAGTGCAGCGATCCGTTTGGCGTTGACCCTAACCGGCGAGTCAGCCTCATGCACGCTCAGGCGGCTGCCCTCTGCCCACGACGAGAGCACCGTCGCGAGGTAGAGGATGGTCGAAGCGTTCACCTCCGCGTCCGACAATCCGCCGCCACGGAGCCGGCGAAGCTTCAGGTCTGACAGGATGCCAACGTCGATATCGGCTATGAGGAAGCCCTCCTCGCGGCTCACCGACCCGCCGTCCGGTCCGAGATGTATTCGGTCACGGCCGCCGCCGGCACGCGACGGGCGCGGCCGATGGTCACAGACCGGATGTGTCCCCGGCCGACGAGGTGGTAGGCCAGCGTCCGCGAGATGGCGAGCTGCTCCGCCACCTGCTCGACCGTCAGGAGGCGTTCATGGCCGTTCGATCCGGCAGCGTCCCCCAGGGCCGCGATGACGTCCTCGGCGGCCGCTAGGAAGGCGACCCGGATGCGGTCAGCCGCCGCCGGCGTCACGCCTGGGCCTCGGCCCGCATCAGGGCGTCGAGGTAGCGCCGGATCGCCAGACGGCTCGGGCGGAGCGACGCCTCTACGCGGGTGACGTTCCCCCGGGTGCACGGCCACGCCTCGGCCAGCGCGGTGGCCCGGATGTCACGGGTCTGCCGAAGGCGGCGAAGGTCGGAACCGGTGAGTCGTTCGTCCACGGCCAGCAGGATCTCGCTGGGCGCGCCCGCTGCATACGACATGCACGGGGTGACGGGGGTGGCATTTTGATCGGGCGCCGGGGGGACCGGGGGGGCATTTTGTGTTCGATCAGCCGAGGCCGATCAAAGGGTCGGGATAACCCCCTTCGCACGCCAGATCTGGCGCCATCGCTGGACGGTCCGCCCCGGATCAGCCTGGCCCAGGCCCAGGCGCACACCTAGCTGCGCGTTGGTGGGGTGCTCGATCCCCTCGGCCCTGAGCTTCCGGTACATCCGCTCGTAGCGTTCGAGGTTCCGGCGTTCCTGCTCCGTCAGCCCCGTGGAGGGCGCGTCCGCGGGCCCTGGCGCTCCTCGCCGGCGCCGCGCTGCGACCAGCTCGTCGTACGCAGCGCGGATCGCCGCCCCGGCCTGGCGATCGCGGTCAGCCTTGCGAAGCGCCTCCAGCCGAGCGCGGTCCTCGAGCTCTGCCAGCTCAGCGCGCTCGGCCCGCGTCAACCGCTGCGTCATGCGCCACCGCCCATCGCCTCATCGAGTGCGTCCGCAGCGCGCCGGTGGTGCTCGGGGACGCTGCCCACGTAGAAGCGCGCCGTCGTGGCCATGTCAGCGTGGCCGAGGATCTCGCTCACCGTCGTCAGGGGCGTGCCGGCTGCCACGAGCATCGTCCCGGTCGTGTGCCGCAGGTCGTGGAGCCGGGCGTCAGGGAGGCCAGCTCTTCGGCGTGCGCCCTCCCAGGCATGGCTCACGCGCTCCGGCAGCAGCGGCCGGCCAGACTCGTCCGTGAACACCGTCTCGCCGCCACCCCAGCCGGTGCCCGCCGCGAGGCGCCATTCCGCCTGGCGCCGGCGCTGTCGCTCGAGGGCTTGGCGGGCCATCGCTGCCAGGGGCAGCGTCCGTCGAGATCGGGCGCTCTTGGTCTCGGCCGGCGCCCAGCCGCCGTCGCCGTCGCGGGCCATTGACCGCGCCACCCGGAGCGTGCCGGCGGCAAGGTCAACGTCAGCCCAGCGCAAGGCCAGCAGCTCGCCCCGGCGCATCCCGGTCGCCACGGCCAGGCGCCACAGGGGCTCGAAGGGATCATCGACGGCGGCGGTGAGGAGCTGGCCCAACTGGGCAGCCGTCAGGTAGGTCACCTCGCGGTGCGGCACCCGCGGCGGATGGGCCTCGCGCGCCGCGTTGCGGAGGATCAGGCCATCCTCCACAGCTTCGCCCAGGGCGGCGCGGAGCACGGCCCGGACGTGGAGCACCGTCACCGGGCTCACGGGTCGGCGCTTGCGACGATCCCCGCCCTGGATCGGCCGGCCGGCCCTCTGCCACTCGGCCATCGCGGCTTCGACGTCGATCCGAGACAGCCGGGTCAGCTTGATCTTGCCGAGGCTCGGGATCAGGTAGGTCCGGACGTGGGCCTCCTGGAGCGCGTAGGTCGACGGTCGCACGCGGCCCTTCCGGCGTTCGATCCAGCTCGTCAGGTAGTCGCCCACCGTGCCGGTGCCTGGCCGCTCACGGGCGCCGCGCTGGAGCCTGGAGCGCACCTCGGTGAGGCGGTCGCGGGCCTCCTCGGCCGTGGCCCCGGAGACGATATGCCGGTGGCCATCCCAGACCAGCTCGCCCCGCCATCCTGGCCGGCCCTTGCGCTGGTAGACGCTGCCCTCGCGCGGCGATCGCCGCTGCGGCGTCCGGGTGCTCCCCCGGGTGGTAGCGTTCGTCATGGCGGTTGCCTCCTCAACAGGCTTCCGTTGCGGCGCTCCGGCTCTATGGGCTGGGGCGCCTTCTAACGTCCGCTAGCGTACACCAACTCCCACCCAATCATCCCACCCGCGCGGGGCATGGCGGTGCCCGGATGCCACGTTCAATCGGGGATGTTGGTCGGGGCGGCCGGATTTGAACCGGCGACCACCAGTCCCCCAGACTGGTGCGCTACCAGGCTGCGCCACGCCCCGACTCGCGCGAAAGTCTACCCGGCCGGCCGAAAGCAGCCTACCTGCCCTTGCGGTACAGGGCGAGGGTCATCCCGGCGGTGGTGACGCCGGCGGCACCGAGGATGAGCCACGCCACCGGCTGGGCGCCGCGGAGGATCTCCTCGAGCGCTGCGATCACAGACAGGCCGTTGAAGGTGACCGCCATCAGCGTCGGCAGGCGGGCGGCCGACCAACGCCTCGACTGGAGGACCAGGATCCCGCCGACGGCTGCGCCAAGCGTCGCCGCGCCGGCCTGCCGGTAGACGAACGAGTCATCCCCACTTGCCCCGACCAGCACCCCGAATTGGCCGCCCAGGAGCAGCGGCCCCAGCCCGAAAACCGCCGCCGCCGCAACGCCGATCACGTACAGCACGACGAGCCAGTCGGCGATGGGGCGCTCGAGCTCGGCACGCGCTTTGCCGGCGGCCGCCAGGGGCGGCTCACGGAGCAGCTGCCACGTGCCGGCAGTGAAGGCGACGGAGGCCAGCAGGATGACGAGGACGATGGGTTGCGCGCCGCCGGTGAGGATCGCCACGAGACAGGCGAAGATCGAGGCCGCGTTGAACGTGAGCGTCGACGCGATCGGGATCCGCAGCTCGACCCATGACGCGCGCGTCCCGGCGACGAGCCCGATCGCGTAGGCGAAGGTCGCCGCACCCGCGAGCCGATATGTGAACAGGTCCGTTCCGGCGAAACCGGTGAGGCTCGCGAACGTCGCCGGCGCGATCGTCGCCGCCAGCCCGAAGAAGGCGCCGGCCAGGATCAATATGTACAGCAGCGGCCGAAAGATGCGGTTCGAATCCACTCGCGCGCCTCCTCGCCGAGTGTACGTGCGAGGGTGGCCCGGAGATCAGCCCGAGGTGGCGCCGAGGCGAGCCATCCAGCGCTGGAAGTCGGCCAGCTCGTCCTTCGATTCACGCGACAGCAGGTCGATCAGGCAGCGCTGCACGCTCTTGCCCTCGAACAGGGCGTTGTGGACCTCTTGCGCGATGGGCATCTCGACGCTATGGCGAGCGGCGAGGGCGAGCGCGGCGTCGACCGTATACGCGCCCTCGGCAACGCCGGGGAGCGACGCCTCGATGTCGCGCCAGGCGCGGCCCTTCGAAAGCTCCTCCCCGAGCCGATGGTTGCGTGACAGTCCCGAGCCGCACGTCGCGATGACATCGCCGATGCCGGCGAGCCCGGCGAAGGTCAGCGGGTTGGCACCCGCGGCGATGCCAAGGCGGGTCATCTCCGCGAGCCCTCGCGTCATGAGACCGGCCTTGCCGTTGTCGCCGAGGCCGAGCCCGTCCGCCGCGCCGGCCGCGATGGCGATGATGTTCTTGAGTGCCCCGCAGAGCTCGACGCCGAGCACGTCGGGGTTCGTGTACAGCCGGAACTCGCGGCGCGACAGGCGGGCGACGATTCGGTCCCCAAGCGCGGCGTCCGTCGATGCGATGACAGCCGACGCCGGCAAGCCGCGGGCGATCTCCTGCGCGAGATTCGGGCCGGACAGCGCGGCGATCCTTCGCGGGTCGATTGGCGAGCCGACCGCGGCGCTGGCATCCGCGATCACCTCGGTCATGCGCAGCAGCGTCTCGCTCTCGAGGCCCTTCGCGACCGAGAGGACGTCGGCCGCGCCTGGAAGGTGCGCGGCGACGAGCTCCACGGTCGAGCGCAGGTACGTCGATGGCACGGCGATCAGGACGAGGTCCGTGGCATCCGCGAGCGCTCGTGGGTCGGCGGTCACCTGGATCCGCGCCGGCAGCTCGACCCCCGGCAGGCGCCGGTCGTTGTGACGCGTCTCCGCGAGGCGCTCGGCGGTCTCGGCGGAGTGGCTGAGCAGGATAACGCGTTCGGCGCGCGCGACGAGCACCGCAAGGGTCGTGCCCCACGCCCCGCTACCGACGACGGCGACACGTGGCGCGCTGCCGACCGGTTCACCCGTCACGGATCCGACCTCCGCTCAGTTACCCGCCACGCGAGTGGTAGACGGAGGTCGCGCATTGCCGGCCCGGGCAGCGCCACGCGCCCCGTCCTCGATCGCACGCAGAAAAACGGGCAATCCGGCGCCAACCCGGGCATTCATCGACCTGAACGACGTCGAGCACTCGCCAACCGCGTAGATGATGCAGATACTGCGCGACGGGGAGGGCCGCGCCGCCCGCCGCGGTTGTGTCGCGGGGCGCGAACCGTCGCGCGCTCGCGGAAGACCAGCCGGATCGGCGTACCGATGAACCCGAACGCGTCGCGCAGTCTGTTCTCCAGGTAGCGCCGGTAGCTGAAGTGCACCGAGCCCGCTTCGCGGGCGAAGAAGACGAACGTCGGCGGGGCGACGCCCACCTGCGTTGCATAGAACAGCTTCGGCCGCCGACCCTTGACCGCCGGCGGCTCCTGTCGCGCGGCGGCGTCGCCGATGACTCGATTGAGCTCGGCCGTGGGCACGCGCCGCCGACGCTCGGCCCACACGTCGACCGCGAGCTCGAGGACGCGCTCGACGCGCTGGCCCGTCCTGGCCGAGATGCTGACGACCGGCGCGAAGTCGAGGAAAGGCGCCTCGGCGCGGATCCAGGTGACGTATTGATCGAAAGTCGTCCCCGTCTTGTCCTCGACCGCATCCCACTTGTTGACGGCGACGACGAGGCCCCTGCCCTCCTCGACGACGAAGCCCGCGATGTGCGCGTCCTGCGCGGTGAGCCCGTCGACCGCGTCGATCAGGAGCACCGCGACGTCGGCGCGCGAGATCGCCTTGAACGAGCGCAGCGTGGAGAACCGGTCCGCCGCGGCGCCGCTAGCCACCCGACCACGGCGCCGAATGCCTGCCGTGTCGATCAGTACGATCTCGGTACGACCCCACGGCAGGCGGGTGTCGATCGCGTCCCGGGTCGTCCCGGGGATGTCCGACACGATCACCCGCTCCTGCTTCAGGAGGGCGTTGAGCAGGCTCGACTTGCCGACGTTCGGGCGTCCGACGAGGGCGATCGCCGCCGGCTCGTCGTCCGACTCGCTCGCGATCATGGCGTCCCACTTGCGGGCCGCTTCGTCGTCGATCGGGAGGCCGTCGTCGAGGCCCGCGTCGTCGCCGTCGGAGTCGTCATCCCCGCTGGCCTCGCCGACGACGATCGGCTCGAGCCGGCCGGACTCGACCTCCTCGGAAAAGGCTTCTGCCTCCGCCTCGCGTCGCTTCCGACCGAGCTCCGCCTCAGACTCCGGTGGCAGCGCGGCCACGATCTCGTCGAGCAGGTCGGCGACGCCTCGACCGTGGATCGCGGCGATCGGGTAGGTCTGGTCCCAGCCGAGCGCGTAGAACTCGGCGGCCTCGAGCTCGCGCCTCGCGTTGTCGCTCTTGTTGACCGCCACGAAGACGGGCGCCTTCGCGCGCCGGAGCAGGTCGGCAGCCTCCTCGTCGGCCGGCGTCAGCCCGGTGATCGCCTGGACGACGAACACGATCAGGTCGGCCTCGGCGATCGCGATTCGCGCCTGGTCCTGGACGCCGGCCTCGAGCGGGTCGCGCGGGTCGACTTCGAGCCCGCCCGTGTCCACGATCATGAACCTGCGGCCGTTCCATTCGGCCTCGCCGTACAGCCGGTCGCGCGTTGTCCGCGCTCGGTCCTCGACGATCGCCGTGCGCGCGCCCACGATCCGGTTGAAGAGCGTCGACTTGCCGACGTTCGGCCGGCCGACGATGGCGACGATCGGAAGTGCGTCGGCCATCGCTCGGCGCGGCTAGCCGGCGGCGGGCAGCGAGGTCGTGATCGGCAGCGAGGTCGTGCTCGGCAGCGAGGTCGTGCGTCCCGCGGGCGTCGCGGCGAGCGCGAAGGCGGCGTCGGCCAGCGCCGCGGCATTCGAGCGGGCCTTGGGCGTGCCGGCGGTCCCGGGGATGTGCTGCGCCACCGCGTGGAGGTCCTCGATCGGGGGCGAAGTG
>CAYXVP010000095.1:0-7253 GCA_964468305.1 uncultured Anaerolinea sp.
GTGTCAAAGAACGGGCGGCTGGCGGGGTGGGGGGGGCCGTTGACCAGCGGGCCGTGGAAGGTTTCCCGCCTAAGAGGCTGCTGGCGATCCAACTGGCAACGAGCGTCGTGCTTCTTTCCGGTGTCGTTCGCGCGCTTGGCAACCGACGAGCGGCGAGCCCCGAAGGCCGGGTGTTGTCGAGGCTCGGGCTGTTGAATCCAGGACTTGCCTACGCACTGAGTTTGGTCGGGCTGACCCAGATCAGCGCGAGCCTGTCGGTGCTGTTGTGGGCCTTCGAGCCGATCATCATCCTCGCCCTGGCGGCGCTATTCCTCGGCGAGCGCCCTGGCTTCGTCGTCGTCGGCCCGTCCCTCGTGGCGGCCGCGGGTCTGGTCCTCGTCGTCTTCGATCCGGCCGCCAGCGGATCGGCCGCCGGGTTTGGCCTGACGGTGGCCGGCGTCGTGGTCTGCGCGATCTACTCGGTTGCCGTGCGCCGCTCCCTGCCGGGCGCGACCGATTCGACGATCGAGGTCGTCCTGGGCCAGCAGCAGTACGCGCTCGGCATGGCGGTCGTGCTGCTCTTCGGTGTGAACGCAGCTGGACAAGCCGTGGTGCCAGTTGGCGCATCAATGCTGGGCGTCGCGAGCGCCGTCGGGTCCGGCCTTCTCTACTACTGCCTTGCCTACCTTTGCTATCTGTCCGCGCTCCGGCACATGCCCGTGTCAGTCGCGGCAGCGTCCTTCTTCCTGATCCCGATCTTCGGGGTCTCGGGAGCGCTGGTCGCGGGCGAGCGCCTGGCACCGATCCAGTGGCTGGGCGCTGTCCTCGTCGTTGCGGCGGTCGCGGCCATCACAACGAGGCGGCTCCCGGATCCGGTAGACGTCAGTCAGCCGTCCAGGGCCGCGGACTCGACGCAGATCGCGGCCATGCCGAGCGCGGCCAGCCGGCGATAGTCGGCGGGATCGGTCACCGTCCACGCCACGACATCCAAGCCTGCATCGTGGGACCGCTGGACAGAGCCCTCGTCGATGTCGCGCCAGCCGGCCGAGATCGCGGCGCAGCCGAGGCGTTGGGCCAGCGCGATCGCGCCATCGGTCAACGCGATCGCATTGAGCCAGCGCGGCCATGACGGACGCTCCGAGGCGAGCCATTCCAGCACCCCTGCGTCGAACGATGAGACGACGGCAGTCCGCAGCTCCGGCCGGCCGTCGTCGCGCACCCGGCCGCGTTCGAGCTCGAGCACGTCGATGGCTCCCGGCACGCGCTCTTTGAGCTCGACGTCGAGGAACGGGTCGCAGCCGACAGCTGCGAGAACCTCGCCGAGCGAAGAGATGCCGTACCTCGCGCACTCGGCCGCTGTCAGCGAGGAAGGCACGGCGTCGACGCCCTGGACGCGGAGCAGCGTCGGGTCGTGCAGCAGGATCGGGACACCGTCCGAGGAGGCGCGGATGTCGAACTCGAGCCCGTCGCATGACGGCACCCGGAGCGCGGCTTGCATGGCCGCGAGGGAGTTCTCCGGGGCGACCCGCCAGTCGCCGCGGTGGGCGAGGCGAAGCGGGGCGGCCATATCGCGCGAGTCGCCCCTCACGCCGTGACGCGGATGCGCGCGCGTAGCCCGAAGTGGTCCGACGGGTACAGCGTTGGGTCATCGACGGCGGGCCGGTCGAAGGCCAGGGAGCAGGCTTCGACCGTGATCGCGCCTCGAACCCAGATGTAGTCGAGACAGCCCGGCTCGCCGTCGGAGTCCATGCCCGGCGCCTGGATGCCCGACGGCCAGGTGAAGGCAGGCTCCGAGCCGTGGGCCTCGGCGTGGGCCGAGCGAAAGCCCGCATCGAGCATGACCCGATATGCGGGCTCCTCGGGCTCGGCGTTGAAATCGCCCACGACGACCAGCGGCTTGCTGTCGGGACGAAGCCATTCCGTCAGCTGGATGGCCTGCTCCTCGCGCACCGCCTCGTCCGCGGGAAGGTGGTGGAGGTGGGTCACGACGAAGTGGAGCGAGGCGCCGCCCGGGCGCGAGACCGGAACGCGGAGCGCCGACCGATTGCGGCCGAGCTCGAGGCGGTCGCCGTCGCCGAGGGCGAGCGGCGTTTTGCCGAGGACGGCGTTCCCGTACTCAGGCCGGCCGGCCCAGCCGCGGCGCGCCTCGTACCGGCCCTCGCCCGCGGCACCGAGGATCCTGTCCTGCTGGACGGCGAACACGCACTCCTGGAGGCCGAGGAGGTCGGGCTGGAGCGCAGCCATGTCGGCGAGGAGCAGGTACATCCGTTCGGGCCAGCGGTCGGCGATATTCCGGAGGTTGAGGGTCGCGACCAGCAGCTCCGTCTCAGGCACCGGCACCTCGAGCGACCGCAGGCACGCGCGCCGTCGGTCGTCGCTCCGCCGGCGCGTCCGAGACAGGGATCGTGAACTCGAACGTCGCCCCCATGCCCTCTTCCGACTCCACCCGGATCACGCCCCCGTGGCCCTCGACGATGTGGCGCGCGATTGCCAGCCCCAGGCCCGTGCCGCCCCCTGCGGTGCGCGTTCGGTCCGCCTTGTAGAAGCGCTCGAAGATGCGGGGCTTGTCCGAGGCTGCAATCCCTGGACCGTCGTCCGACACCCAGCCCACGAGCATCGAGCCGCCGGCCGAGCGCAGCCGAGCCCCGATGCCGGGCTCGACGGCCTCGCGCCGAACGCCAACACGCACCTCTCGACCGGACGGGCTGAACTTCACGGCATTGTGGAGGAGGTTGGCGAAGACCTGGGCAAGCCGCACCGCCTCACCGCGGACGGGTGGCAGGTCGGGGTCGACCAGGACACGGAGGGTGACACCCTGGCGCTCCGCGAACGGGCGCAGCCGTTCAGCTGACTCGGCCGCGATCGCGCCGAGGTCGACGTCGTCGAGGTGGAGCTGCCGGCCGCCGCTTTCGATTCGAGCGAGATCGAGGAGCTCGGCGACCATCTGGGCAATGTCGCCGGTCTCGACCTCGAGCTTGCCGATCCGCTCGCGCATCTTCGCGGGCACGGGCGTCCCCGCCTCGGCGGCCCCCTCGGCGTCGCGCGACAGCGACTCCACGAGCAGGCCGACGGTCGTGATCGGCGTGCGCAGCTCGTGCGACAGGTTGTCGATGAACTCTGCACGGATCCGCTGCAGTCGCCGCAGCTCGGCGACATCCTCGAGGACCAGCCACACACCGAGGATCGGTGATCGGCGGGCGCGCACGACCAGGGTGGCCGGGCTGCCTCCCTCGGCGCGCTCGGCGAGGGTGACCTCGCCGCTGGACCAGCCGGCCTCGCGGGCCCCCTGCGCAATCGCCTCGACCCGGTGATCGCCGAGCGCTTCGATCGCCGTTCGACCGAGCATGGATCCGGGCTCGCGGCCGAGGAAGACATGCGCCGCGGTGTTCGCGATCTCGACCCGGAGGTCGTCGCTGAGACGGACGATGCCGACGCCGACCAGGTCGGCCAGGTAGGCCAGGTCGCGCAGGCGCTGCTCGAGGCTGAACTCTGCTGCCTCGGCTCGAAGGCGAAGCTTGCGGAGCCGGTCGATCAGCGCGTCGCCCCGATTGCTGCCGCCGACGATCTCGACGTCCCCGGGCACAGCGCCCTCCGCCTCGCGCAGTGACTCGTCGATCTCCTCCAGCGTCCGCCCCCGCGACAACGCGTAGCCGAGCGCGATCGCGAGGGCGATCGCCTGCAGCGCGATGAACGCGATGATCGCGAGGTTGTCCACGCCGCGCCGAGCATGGCATACACGCCAACCGCAGCGCGTTAACGTCCAGCGAACTCCGGCTCGGCGCTACCCTTGCCCCGATGCGATTGCGCCTCATCCCCCGCGAAGAGCGCTTCTTCGACCCGTCCGCCGGGGACGTCGCGAAGGCCCTCGGGGGGGCTCGGCTTTTCGAGGCCATGCTCCCCTCGTACGACGCCCCCGAGCAGCGCGCTCGCGAGATCCGCGATGCAGAGCACCGCGGGGACGAGATCAGCCACGAGATCGGGCGCCGTCTCGAATCGACGTTCGTCACCCCATTCGACCGCGAGGACATTCACGGCCTCATCAGTGCGCTCGACGACGTGCTCGACTACATCGAGGAGGCGGCGGACACGTTCATCCTGTACCGGATCGAGGCACCAACTGCGGTCGCGGTCCAGCAGGCGGCGATCATCGTCAAGCAGTGCGAGCAGCTCCAGGAGGCGCTCGCCAACCTGCGCGGGTTCAAGGGCCTCGAGAAGTACTGGATCGAGGTCCACCGGCTCGAGAACGAGGGCGACCAGCTCGCCCGCAACGCGATCGCGGGCCTGTTCTCCGATGGCGGCCACCCGATCGAGGTCATCAAGTGGAAGGAAGTCTACGGCCACCTCGAGGCCGCGATCGACAAGTGCGAGGACGTCGCCAACATCATCGAGCGGATCACGATCAAGCACGCCTGACGGCGCACGAGCGATGACGCGCGACTTCGACGTCATCGTCATCGGGGCCGGAGCGGCTGGTTGCGTTGTCGCCTCCCGCCTCGCCGAGAACCCGGATCGCTCCGTGCTCCTCGTCGAGGCCGGGCCGGATCGCTCGAACTCGATAACGCCCCCGCTTCGCGACGGCTGGGGCCTGGCGCACGGGGCCGACTGGACGAACGACTGGGGCTACGTCGCCGAGCCCAGGGCGGGCGAGGAGCCGGCGCCGCTGCGGCGCGGAAGGCTGGTCGGCGGTACCTCCTGGCTGACCCGATTCGCAGTGCGTGGGTCGCCGGCGGACTTCGACGGCTGGGCGGCTCGCGGTCTCGTGGGCTGGTCGTTCGACGATGTCCTGCCCTTCTTCCGGCGGGTGGAGCGGGACCTCGAGTTCGGGGCCACGCCCTGGCACGGCGCCGACGGTCCGGTGCCGATCACTAGGTACCCGGAACAGCCCCGTACGCCGGTCCACCTGGCCACCGTTGAAGCCCTGCTCGCCTGCGGCTTCGACGCCGTCGAAGACATGAACGCCCCGACTGCAGAGGGGGTCGGCCCGATGCCGATGAGCTCGGTCGATGGGCGTCGCGTCTCGGCGGCGGACGCGTACCTGTCGGCCGCCGCGGCGCGCCCGAACCTCACGCTCCGTCCGGACAGCGAGGTCGCCGCGATCGAGGTCCGACAGGGCGCGGCGCGATCGGTCCGACTGCTTGACGGGGCGCTCCTGGCTGCGGCCGAGATCATCGTCAGCTGCGGAACGTACGGCTCACCGACGCTGCTGCTTCGCTCCGGGATCGGCCGCGCGGATGAGCTCACGGCGCTGGGAATCCCCGTCGTCTCCGACCTGCCCGGGGTCGGGCGGAACCTGGCCGATCACCCGGCGCTGGAATTCGAGCCGGGCTGGACGGGGTCGGCGCAACACGCGTCGGTGACGCATTCCATCGCCACCTGGAGGTCCAGCTCTGCGGGCACCTCAGCGTCACCCGACATGCTCTATTGGTGCGCCGATCCGGCCGGCGACCCGGCTTCGTTCACGATCGAAAGTGTGCTGATGCGCCCAGGCTCGCGAGGCCGCGTCACGCTCCGCTCCGCCGATCCACTGCTGCCGCCGCGGATCGCGCTTCCGAGCCTGACCGAGCAGGTGGACGTCGACCGCCTCGGCGAGGCCGTCCTGCTGGCGCGCGACGTTGCCCTTCGGCCGTCGCTTCGCGCCATCTGCCGGGCGCAGGTGACCGAGCTGCCGGAACCCGGGCCACAGCTCGAGCGCTGGGTGCGCGACAACGCGTACTCGATCCCGCACGTCGTCGGGACGTGCGCGATGGGCGTCTCCCCGGCCGACGGCGCCGTGGTCGACAACGAAGGCCGGGTGCACGAAGTCGACGGTTTGCGCGTCGTCGACGCATCGATCCTGCCCGATCCGCCATCCGGCTTCCCGAACCTCGTCACGATGATGGTCGCGGAGCGCATCGCCGCTTCCATCTGAGTCCCGCCGGTCGGGCGCGGGTCGGTATGATCAGCGCGGTTGCACTCGCAACCGGGAGGGGTGCGGGATGAGCTTCCTCGAGCGGGCGCGACAGGTCGCCGAGCAGGCGGCGAAGGTCGGGGCCGAGGTCGGTCGGGAGGCGGCCAAGGTCGGCGCCGAGGTCGGCTCGAAGGCCGCTACGACGATCCGCGACCCGGCGACGAAGGCGCGCGCGGAGGCGGCGCTCAAGAAGGCCAAGCGGGGGCTGACCACCGCACTCGAGCGGATCGACCCGAGGGTCCTCGCCGACGTGGTCATCAAGGCCACCTCGCTCCAGGAGAAGGCGAACGCGAGCCTCAAGGCACGCGGCTCGGTCTACCGGATCAGCGAGATCGGGATCGGCGCCGCGATCCCACCGAGCGTGACGTTCACGATCGCGCGCGTCGATGAGCCCGGTGCCCCCGGGCTGCTGGACTCGAGCACGATCCTGGCCGAGGACGCCGCGAAGGCCGCCGAGACCGTGGTGAGCCTCGACGGGACGGCCGTCGAGGGCAACGAGCTCGAGGAGCTGGTCGAAGCCCAGGCTTAGGCCGCGGCCGCCTCCGCGAACGCACCCGTCTGCAGGAATCGCTCGACCTCGTCGATCGCGGCAGTCCTGCGGTCGCCGGTGGCGCGGCGCGTCACCTCGACACCGCCGGCGGCCAGAGAGCGCGGCGACACGGTCAGGATCCAGGGCATCCCGATCAGCTCGGCGTCCGTGAGCTTGACGCCGGGCGACTCATCGCGGTCGTCGTAGAGGACGTCCCGACCGGCGGCCGCCGCGAGGCCGTAGAGCCGCTCCACCGTCTCGCGGACCCTCTCGTCGCGACCGGCGCCGATCGACACGAGGTGCGCGGGGTACGGCGCGACCTCGTCCGGCCAGGCGATGCCCTTCTCGTCGTGATGCGCCTCGACGATGCACGCCACGTTTCGCCCGAGCCCGATGCCGTAGGAGCCCATCACGATCGGGTGGCGCTCGCCATCCTCGCCGAGGTACTTCGCGTCGAAAGCATCCGTGAACTCCGTGCCGAGCTTGAAGATGTTGCCGACCTCGATCCCCTTGCGCAGCTTTACCGGCGAGCCGCAGTGGGGGCAGGGATCGCCTTCCCGAGCGTTGGTGATCTCCGCGATGTGGTCGGGCGTGTAGTCGCGGGGCACGTTGACGTTCCTGACGTGCCAGCCGACGCGGTTGGCGCCGGCCACGAGGTTCGGCGATCGAGCGACCAGCTCGTCGACCACGACGATCGCGTCACGCGCGCCGATGGGCGAGCCGTAGCCGGCCTCCATGCCACGCGCCTTGATCTCCTCGACGGTCGCCGGCCGGAGGCCCTTGCGCGCCTTCAGCAGG
>CAYXVP010000095.1:7263-7986 GCA_964468305.1 uncultured Anaerolinea sp.
GACGAAGCGGCCGTAACCGGTGACGAAGAACTCTGCCTTGGCGGTCTTCGACCTGGGGATCTTGAGGAAGCTCGCGAGCGCGTCGATCGTCGTCGCATCGGGCGTCTCGACGTCCTCCATCGGCAGGAGCGCCTCGGGCTCCGGACCTGGCTTGCCGACGGTCGCGATCTGCTGGTTGTCGGAGAAGTCGCAGTTGTCGCAGAGGACGAGGGTGTCCTCGCCGAAGTCGTTGACGACCATGAACTCGTGAGCGCCGAGGCCGCCCATGATCCCGACGTCGGAGCGAACCATGATCGCCTCGAGGCCGAGCCGTTCGAAGATCCGTTCGTACGCAACGCGGTGCTTCTCATAGCTCGCATCCAGGCCGGCACCGTCAAGGTCGCACGAATACGAGTCCTTCATCACGAACTCGCGGACACGGATGAGGCCGCCACGGGAGCGGGGCTCGTCGCGGAACTTCGTCTGGAAGTGGTAGACGATCATGGGCAGCTGGCGATAGCTCTGGACGATGTCGCGGAGCAGGATCGCGACGACCTCCTCGTGGGTCATGGCGAGGACCAGGTCGCGCTCGCCGCGATCCTTGAAGCGGACGAGCTCCGGGCCGATCTTCTGGTAGCGGCCGCTCTCCTTCCAGACCTCGGCCGGGTGGACGACGGGCATCTCCATCTCCTGCCCGCCGATGGCGTCGATCTCCTCGCGGATGACCTGCTCGACGCGGTCGCT
>CAYXVP010000096.1:0-7739 GCA_964468305.1 uncultured Anaerolinea sp.
CACGCCCACGATCCTCATCGGCGACCCGCGCGACCCGGAGCTCATCCTGCGCGAGCCCTCCGACGAGGAGCTGGACGCGGCGCTGGGCTTGTAGCGCCAGCCGGCTCGAATCGCCTCAGTCAGCATCGCCTTTGAGCCGCAGCATCGCCTGGATCGCCGACAGCTTCGGGGCGAACTCGTTGCGGATCACATTGACCGCGTCGCGGTCGATGTCGAGCTCCCTGGCGATCTCCTGCAGCGTGTCGGATTCCTCGGCGGTGATTTTGTCGTCGGCCGCCCCGACGAGATAGCAGCAGCGGAGCAGGG
Organism: uncultured Anaerolinea sp.; assembly: GCA_964468305.1. Lineage (GTDB taxonomy): Bacteria > Chloroflexota > Limnocylindria > Limnocylindrales > CSP1-4 > UBA5189. The sequence continues at coordinate 307 of CAYXVP010000096.1, forward strand.
CGAGGCGCTCCTCGTCCGAGGCGAGCTCGTGGAACTGCCGCGTCACGAGGTAATCCTCGGTGCTGCCGTACAGCAGCGACTGGTTCCGCGCGATCTGCGTGACCAGCACCGCCTGGGCCTCGGGCAGGCCGCCGTACTCCCCCACCAGCCCCTCGATCGCCCGCGCCTCGACGTCGGAGATTTCCATGTCCGCCGCCGCCGCGCGCATGAGGATGTAGGCAAAGGCGGCGAGGTAGCGGGCTCGATCGAGGGGGAGCGCGTCGAGCTGGCCCGCGATCCGGCGGACCGTCTCGGTGTCGTTCGTATCGACCGGCGGCGGCGCGGCCCGGCCGCCGCCGACCGGACCAGGCATGAACCGGCGGAGGACCATGAGCCGAGTATGGCAAGAACCGGCTGCTATGATGGCGAGGCAGCATCTGGCATTCCTTGCTGCAAATATTTGCAAGATGGTGCGCGGCCGGGCGCCGCGCGGGAGGGCGGGGCATGACGACTCCCGTGCTCGAGGAAGCGCGGGCGGCCACGGCGACGATGCGGGTCGGCATCATGGCCGGGGTCCGGGAGATCGCGGTTCAGGAGGTCGCCGTCCCCGAACCGGGGCCTGGCGAGATCCTGGTGCGGCTGCGCGCGACGGCGATCTGCACCTGGGAGCAGCGCAGCTACAGCGGCGCCCAGGCCAACACCTTTCCGTTCGTCGGCGGCCACGAATCGGCCGGCGAGATCGCCGCGTTCGGGCCGGCTGTCAGCTCGGAGCTGAAGATCGGTGATCGCGTGGCGCTGGGGCCATCGTCGTGCGGCAAGTGCCACTGGTGCCTGACCGGCCAGGATCGGGCCTGCAAACAGCACTACGCGGGCGCGGTCCGCTACGGCGAGGCGTGGGGGCCGGGCGGCTTCGCGGAGTACAAGTCGCACCCCGCCGATGGCGTGTACGCGGTCGGTGACGCGGCCTACGAGCAGGCCGCGCTCGCCGAGCCGCTCTCGTGCGCGCTGCACGCGACGCGCCTCCTGGGGATCTACGTCGGCGAGGACGTCGTCGTCCTCGGGGCCGGCGTCATGGGCCTCATGAACGTCATTGCCGCGAAGAAGCGCGGGGCGCGGGTGATCGTCAGCGAGATCGACGCGGAGCGGCTCGCCCGCGCGAGATCGCTGGGCGCCGACGAGCTCATCGACGCCTCGACGACGGACCCCGTCGCGCGGGTCAGGGAGCTGACCGGCGGGCGGGGGGCGGAGGCGGTCATCGCCGCGATCGGGCACGAGAAAGCCAACGAGCAGGGCCTGGCGATGCTCGCCGACCGGGGCCGCTACGTCCTGTTCGCGGCCGCGCACCCCGAGCCACCACTGACGCTCTCCCCAAACGAGCTGCACAACCGCGAGACCGGCGTCTTCGGTGTGGTCTCGAAGGACAAGCAGGACTTCTACGCCGCGTGCCGGCTCATCCGCCACGGCGGGGTCGACCTGGCTCCGCTGATCGACGTCCGCTACCCGCTCGAGCAGGTCGGCGCAGCGATGGACCGCGCCATCCGGCCCGGCACCTACCGCGTCATCGTCGAAGCCTGAGATCGACCCAGGAGGTCACCCGATGAAGCGCCGCATGCATCGCCTGCTCGCGGAGGACGGCCGGATCCTGATCGTGGCCATGGACCACACCTCGTTCATGGACCAGACCGTCGACGGGCTGGCCCGCTACGGCGAAACGTGCCGCTCGGTCGTGCCCGCCGGCGCCGACGCGTTCCTGTCCCCGATCGGCTCGATCATCAAGTACGCCGAGGCGATCGGGCCGGCGGCTGCGATCGCCTCCGTCGACACGACACCGCCGTTCCTCGAGGTCGCGGTCGAGCGGGCGCTGCACGTGGGAGCGGATGCGGTCAAGTCGATGCTGTACCCGTTCGCCGGCGATGAATCGATCCGCCAGGCGGCGCGGCTCGCGGCCGACGCGGGGCGATTCGGCATGCCCTACATCGCCGAGTCGGTCCCTGGCGGTTTCCTGGCCACGGACATGCACACGCCCGAGAAGATCGCCGCCGGGGCGCGGATCTGCGCCGAGACCGGCGCCGACGTGATCAAGACCTTCTACACCGGCGACCCAGAGACCATGCGCCGTGTCGTCGAGTACGCGATGGTGCCCGTGGTCATCCTCGGCGGCGCCAAGAAGGGCAATCTCCGCGCCCTGTACCAGGACGTCTACGACGCGGTGATCGTCGCGGGCTGCGCCGGCGTCGCCATCGGGAACAACATCTGGCGGGACGCGGACCCGGCGGGGATCACCCGTGGTCTCGCCGCGATGATCCATGGCGGCGCGTCGGTCGACGAGGCGCTGCGTGCGGCGGGTCAGGGCCAGCTCGTCGCGAGCTGACCGGCGCCCGGACGGAGGACGACGCGATGGCGATGCAGGTGGAGCCGGCGGCGGACCCGCGCTGGTCGCTCGTCAGCGAGGAGCCCTACCCGCTGCTGATCGACGGTCGGCTGCTGCCGGCGGTCGATGGCGCCGTCTTCCCGGCGATCAGCCCACGCGACAACGCCCCGGTGGCGCGTATCGCGCAGGCCGGCGTCGCCGACGTCGCGGCCGCCGTCGCGGCGGCGCGAACTGCCGTCGACAAGGGACCCTGGGGTCGCACCACGGCGCGCGACCGGGGTGACGCGCTCCTGCGCATCGCCACCCTGATCGAGGCGCACGCGGACGAGCTCGCCTTCCTCGAAACGATCGACGCCGGCAAGCCGATTACGTCGGTCCACTACTCGGACCTCGCGATCAGCCTCGACTCGCTGCGCTACTTCGCGGGTCGCGCCCGCGTGTCCCCCGGAACGTCCGAGCAGATGCCCGACGCCGCGGTCATCCATCACGAGCTCCGGGAGCCGCTGGGCGTCGTGGTCGAGATCCTGCCCTGGAACGGCCCGCTGTGGACCGGTGTGCAGCGCATGGCGGCGATCCTCGCCGCCGGCAACGCCGCAGTCATGAAGCCGGCGCAGCTCGCGTCGCTGACGTTCATGCGCCTTGCCCAGCTGCTCCTCGAGGCGGATCTGCCACGCGGCGCCGTGACGGTCCTCGCCGGGCCTGGCGGCGTCGTCGGTGAGGCGCTCGTCAACGATCCGCGGGTCGACATGATCTCGATGACCGGCGGGATCGAGACGGGGATCCGGATCCTCGAGCAGGCGGCGAGGACGGCCAAGCGGGTGTCGCTCGAGATGGGCGGTAAGAACCCGAACCTCGTCTTTGCCGATGCGGACCTCGACACGGCCGTCTTCTGGAGCTCGCTCGGCGCGTTCGGCAACACCGGCCAGATCTGCGTCTGCGGCTCGCGCATCCTCGTCGAGCGGCCGATCCACGACCGCTTCGTCGATGCGCTCGTCGCCAGGGCCGAGGCGCTGAAGGTCGGTGAGCCGCTCGACCCCGAGACCGAGCTCGGGCCGGTCATCGCGGCGAGCCATGCGGCGAAGGTGTGGTCGTACATCGAGATCGGCAAGCGCGAGGCGACCCTGCGGACCGGCGGGATCCCCTACACGGATCCGGTTCGATCGAAGGGTGCGTATATCCCGCCGACGGTATTTTCGGGGGCGACGCCGACGTGCCGAATCCCGCGCGAGGAGATCTTCGGCCCGGTCGTGGCGATCGTGCCGTTCGGGACCGGGGCCGAGGCGCCGGCGATCGCCAACGACACGCCGTCCGGCCTTTCCGCGGGCCTCTTCACCCGGGACCTCGACCGCGCCTGGCGCGTGACGCGAGGCCTGAAGGCAGGCCAGGTGTACGTGAACACGTGGTTCTCGCCGGGCGTGCTCGAGGCGCCCGGCCACGGCTACCGCCAGTCCGGCTACGGCGGCGTGGGCATCGAGAAGTACAGCCAGTCGAAGCAGGCCTTCTTCCGGGTGGCCGATGCGGGACGCTGAGGAGGTCGGCAGCCCCGGCATCGTCGTCGAGTTCTTCGTCCGCGACGTCGAGCGCAGCATCGCGTTCTACAAGGCGCTCGGATTCGACGTCGTTCGACGCATCGAGGACTTTGCGAACCTGCGCCGCGGCGACATTCGGCTCTCGCTGCAGGGCGACGCGCACGCGGTCGCCGGGCCGCACTACTTCACGCCGCACATCCGGCGGTCCCCGCGCGGCACGGGCGTCGAGGTCTCGATCCAGGTCGCCGACGTCGACGCCGAATACATCAGGGCCAAGACCGCGGGCTTGAACATCGTGAAAGCGATACAGGACCGGCCGTGGAGCGCCCGCGACTTTCGCGTCGCCGACCCGGACGGCTACTTCCTGCGCATCACCTCGCCGCTGAAGTCCGGCTAGGTCCGGGGCCGCGGCGCGTGCCGGTGCCGAGGCGAGGCCGGTGCCGTGGGGAGGCCGGTGCCGAGGCGAGGCCGGTGCCAGGGGGCCACGATAGTCGCCGACAGTACTACCGGCGCGCAGACAACCGTCCTATAGTTCGCGCGGAGACGGGGGTCCCGGCGAGGACGTCCTCCGGGGGGTGACGTCCGTTTCGGGCCGGAGTAGGAGCATGGACTCGCGGGCACCGTCAGCCAGCCGCGCTATTCGAACCCGCATCGCCGTTGCCCTGGTGGCGCTTGCGATCATCGGCCTGCCGGCCGACGCGGCGGGCGCCCGGCTGGTGTCGAATGGCGGGAAGGCGGCCCCGCAGACGGCCGCCCTGCCGTCGAACTTCGATGCGACCGCCGTGCTGTCCGGCCTGGCGCTGCCGACCGCGGTGCGCTTCGCCGCGGACGGCCGGGTGTTCGTGGCGGAGAAGAGCGGGCAGATCCTGGTCTACAACAACTTGTCCGATCCGACGCCCACGGTGTTCACCGGGCTCGAGACCAACGTCCAGAACTACTGGGACCGCGGTCTGCTCGGGATGGCGCTGGACCCCAGCCTCACCGGCGGCAGCGGCAGCGGCTCGTACATCTACGTCATGTACGCCTACGACCACATCCTGGGCAGTCCCGACCCGGCGCCGCGATGGGGTGACCAGTGCCCGTCGGTCGCGAACGGCGGGCCGGGCTCGACGACGGACGGCTGCGTCATCAGCGGCCGCGTCTCGCGGTTCCCAGTCAGCGGGACCACGATCACGAACAGCGAGCAGGTACTGGTCGAGGACTGGTGCCAGCAGTTCCCCAGCCACTCGATCGGCAGCGTGGTATTCGGGCCGGACGGCATGCTGTACGCCTCGGGCGGCGAGGGAGCCAACTTCAACCTTGTCGACTACGGCCAGCGCGGCGGGACGACCGACCCCGTCGTGACGCCGCGGAACCCTTGCGGCGACCCCGGCGGCACCGACCCGATGCCGCCCACGGCGGAGGGCGGCGCCCTGCGCTCACAGGACATGCGGACGACCGGCGACCCTGCCGGCCTCAGCGGCTCCATCATCCGGATCGACCCCAACACGGGGGCGGGCGTAGCCGGCAGCCCCTTCGCCGGCAGCCCCGACGCGAACGCTCGCCGGATCATCGCCTACGGCCTCCGAAACCCGTTCCGGATTGCGTTCCGACCCGGCACGAACGAACTGTGGGTCGGCGACGTCGGCTGGGGAACGTGGGAGGAGATCAACCTGATCCCCGACGTCACCGATGGCACCGCGGAGAACTTCGGCTGGCCATGCTACGAGGGCGTCCCTCGACAGAGCGGCTACGAGGCGGCCGGGCTCGACCTGTGCGAGAACCTGTACGCAGCCGGGCCGGGAGCCGTGGTCCAGCCCCAGTTCGCCTACGACCACGTCGTCCAGATCGTGCCCGGCGAGAACTGCCCGCTGGGCAGCTCGTCGATCTCGGCCCTCGCGTTCTATCCGACCGCCGGCGGCTCGTTCCCGGCGACGTACCGGGGAGGCCTGTTCTTCGGCGACTTCAGCCGCGACTGCATCTGGTTCGCACCGAAGGGTGCGGACGGGCGCCCGGACTTCAGTCAGGTCCAGACATTCCTCGACGGGGATACGAACCCGGTCGACATCGTGGTCGGGCCCAACGGTGACCTCTTCTACGTCGACCTGGGAACCGGCGTCGACGGCGCAATCGTGCGGATCTCGCCGAACCAGCCGTCGGCCGTCATCAACGCCGCGCCGACGTCGGGACCCGCGCCGCTGACCGTCTCCTTCGACGGCAGCGTTTCCTCGGACCCGCAAGGCCAGACGCTGACGTACGCGTGGGATCTCAACGGCGACGGCCAATACGACGACGCCACCGGCGCGACAGCCCAGTGGACCTACACGAGCCCGGGCGACGTCAGCGTCGGCCTGCGCGTGACCGACACGTCGCTGCGCACCAGCACCGCCCACGTGCTGATTTCCGCCGGCAACAGCCCACCCGTGCCCACGATCTCGTCGCCGTCTGCGTCGCTCCACTGGAAGGTTGGCGACGAGATCGCCTTCGACGGCTCGGCGACGGACGCCCAGGATGGGACGATCCCGGCCGCGGACCTGTCCTGGACGGTGACGCTGCAGCATTGCCCGTCGACGTGCCACCCCCACGTCATCGAGACGATTGACGGGGTATCGTCCGGCTCGTTCGAGGCACCTGATCACGAGTACCCGTCGTACCTCGAGCTGACGCTGACCGCCAAGGATTCGGGCGGGCTGCAGGCATCGGTCACGCGCCGCCTCGACCCCACGACCGTCCAGCTCACGTTCGGGACCGTCCGCTCCAGCCTGCAGCTCGCGGTGGACGCGCTCGCCGCGGCGGCGCCGTTCAGCCGCACGGTGATCGTCGGCTCCACCAACTCCCTGAGCGCCCCGACAACGCAGACGCTCGGCGTGGGGACGTACGCGTTCACGTCGTGGTCGGACGGGCAGGCCGCGACGCACGACATCACGGCTCCGGCGGTGAACTCGGCCTGGACGGCGAACTACCACCTCACAAAGCTCACATTCACGGCGGCGGCCGACGCCCAGGTCCGCTCGCTGCATCCGAACACGAACTATGGGTCCGCGCCGACGCTCCGCGTGCGTAGCGGCAGGTCCCGCGTCTACCTGAAGTTCAACGTGACCGGCATCACGGCGCGGCCGGCGTCCGCCAAGCTGCGGCTGTGGGTCACCGACCCGGGCCCCAGCGGCGGGAGCGTCTACCGGGTGTCGACCGCGTGGGGCGAGTCGACCATCACCTGGCGCAACGCGCCGGTGATCTCGGGGGCAGCGATCGCCCGGTACGGCGCCGGCAGCGCCGGACACTGGGTCGAGGTCGACGTGCGCTCGGCCATCGGCAGGAGCGGCACCTTCGCGTTCGCGATCTCGGGCGGGTCGTGGGACGCGGTCGACTACGCCAGCAGAGAGACGCTCCACAGGCCGCAGCTGGTGATCACCCCGTAGCACCCGATCGGCGCGCCCGGTCGTGCCGGATCTGGGCCACGACGATGCCGGCGGTGACCAGGCCAACGCCGATGACCATCGGCAGGCTACCGGTCTCGCGGAAGAGCACGATCGACGCCACGAAGCTGAACGCGATCGACGCGGAGCTCATCGAGT
>CAYXVP010000097.1:0-6927 GCA_964468305.1 uncultured Anaerolinea sp.
GGACGCCCGTGGCGCGGCGGACCCGCGCGACCGCCCCGTCACGAGCCGCTCGTAGGCCTCGTGGATGGCCAGGAACCGAGGCAGCGCCGCCTCGCCCGCTGAGTCGGGGTGGTACGCCTTCGCGAGCCGCCGGTAGGCGCGCTTGACCTCGGCCATTGACGCGCCGGCCTCGAGACCGAGCACGCGATATGGGTCGCCGATCGGCTGCGGCTGGTCGCGCACGGCCCAAGCGTACGGCTTCGTCCGCGCGGGTCGACCGCGCGAACCGACCTGGAGCTAGCCCAGCAGCTCGCCCACCGGGGCCAGCTCGAACGAGGCGACCGCCTCGGCCGCCGGGCGGCCGTGTGGATCGGCGGACGAGGGCCGGTGGTAGCGGGCGAGGACGCGAAGCGCCTGGCCGTCGAGCACGCCGGCTTGCACGAGCGCCTCGACGGATGCCGCCGACGTCGCACGGTCGGTGGCACCCCCGTCCTCGATCTTGAGGGCGAGCCCCGACGGGGCCGCCGAGCTGCCCTTCGAGCGTGGTCCCGGCAGGACCGCGTAGCAGCGCAGGCCCTCCGCGCCGCCCTTGGCCACGAGTCGGCCAGGGAGCGCCTTCATCACCGAGGTGTCGAGGCGGTCGCGCGTGCCCCCGACCATCTCGGGGTTGGCCAGCATCGCGTTGCGGACGATCGCCATCGACCCGGCCAGACCCGCCCTGGCGTCGTCGGATCGAACCGACTCGGGATCGGCGAGGAACGCATACGCCCTGGCGATCTCACGGAGCGGGAAGGCATAGGTCGGGACGCCGCAGCCGTCGAGACCCGAGACCAGGCGGGCCGGTGACACCCCGAACGCGCGCGCGATCACGTCGCGAGCGGCCTGCTGGGTCGGGTGGTCGTCGAGCCAGTACTCCTCGTTCGGCCAGCCGCGGAGGCGGGCGAGCAGCAGGAACGCGGTGTGGTAGCCGGAGCACATGTGGCGGACCTCGCCGGGGCGCTCGCCATCGCGAGCGAGCCGGGCGGCGGTCAGGGCGTCCAGGGGCATGCCCTCGGTGCCCGTGGCCAGCATGGCCTGGCTCAGCCCGGTTCGACGGAAGAGCGCCTGGAGTGTCCGGACGTGGAGGTCCTCGCCGGAGTGGCTGCCGGTCATGAGCGCCAGCTCGGGCGGCTCGAGCTCGAACTCCCGGATGCCGCCGGCCTCGATCAGGGCGAGCAGCGCGAAAGGCTTCGCCGCGGACCGGAGGTTGACCGGGTGATCCGGGTCGCCGAGCGCGCGCTGCATCCGTCCGCCGACATCGACCTCGACGATGTCGCCGCGGTGGGCGCTCTCCTCCACACCGTTGCGAAGCTGCCGGACGAGCACCGGCGGCGGGTTCCGGCGGACCTTGCCAGGCGCGCCTCGACCCCGGTCCGTCTCGGCGGTCGCGGTCCGAGTGGCCACGGTCGAGAGGGTACCCGGGCCGATGCTAGGATGCGGGCCGACCCGATTTGCCGGAGGCTGGATCGATGCTGCCCCCGACCTTCCACGTCTCGACGCACCCGGCGGTGCTCCACAAGCTGGCCATCCTCCGCGACGAGAAGACGGAGCCGAAGAAGTTCCGCGAGATCGTGCGCGAGCTGTCGTGGCTGCTCGGATACGAGGCGCTGGCCGACGCGCGAGTCCGCGCCCGGCAAGTCACGACGCCACTCGAGACGATGGAGGGCCACGAGCTCGGCGAGCGCATCGGGCTCATCCCGATCCTGCGGGCGGGCCTCGGCATGGTCGAAGCGATGCTCGAGCTCATGCCGACCGCAGAGGTCTGGCACCTCGGCCTGTTCCGCGACGAGCGGACGCTCCAGCCGGTCGAGTACTACAACAAGCTGCCCGATGCGGCGAGCGTCGACCTGTGCCTGATCCTCGATCCGATGCTCGCGACCGGCGGCTCGGCAACGGCGGCGATCGAGGTCCTCAAGAAGTGGGGCGCGGTCACACCGGTGCGGATCAAGCTCGTGAACCTCATCGCGGCGCCGGAGGGCGTCGAGGCGGTCGCGTACGCGCACCCGGACGTCCAGATCCATGCGGCGGCGCTCGACCGCCAGCTGAACGATCGCGGCTACATCATGCCCGGCCTCGGCGACGCCGGCGATCGGCAGTTCGGGACCGGCAAAGCAGGCTGACGAGCTGCGGGCGGGCCCGCGGGACACCAGTCGGACGACGCCGACGTGTAACCGTGGTTGCACGTTCTGTGCTATCGTCGGCGTCCATGGATCGCTGGGTCCTGCTCGCCTACCGGCTCCCTCGCGAGCCATCGACGCCGAGGATCGCGGTCTGGCGCCGATTGCGCGGGCTCGGCGCGGCCCAGGTCGCCGATGGTGTCGTCGCCTTGCCCCACGACGCACGGACTCGCGAGCAGCTCGAGTGGCTTGCCCAGGACGTCATCGATCACGGCGGTGAGGCGTCTGTGTGGCTGGCGAGGCCGGGTTCCGCCGCGGACGCCCGAGCGCTCGCCGCTCGGATGGCCGACGCGGTGGGTCGCGAGTACGAGCGCGTGATCGACGAAGCCGCTCGAGCGGACGCGGAGGAGGGACGTGCGCGAACGCTCGCGAGACTGCGCCGCGAGCTCCGCCGAATCGAGCGGCGCGACTACTTCCCCGGCTCGGCGCGCGACCGCGCCCGGGCCGCAATGGAGCGCCGCGCGCGGTCGCTCGAGGCCGCATCGTGAACTGGGCCACCCGCCGTGGTTGCCACGTGGATCGCGCGGCTTGCGCCTGGCTGATCAGGCGTTTCGTCGATCCCGCGGCGGAGTTCGTGTTCGTCGACGATCCGGACGAGGTCCCTGCCGACGCGACGCCGTTCGACATGTTCGGTGTCGAGCTGTCGCATCACGGCCAGGCCTGCAGCTTCGAGACGATTCTCCAGCGTTGGCGCCTCAGCGATCCGGCGCTCGTCGCGATCGGTCAGATCATCCACGAAGCAGATCTGGGCGACGAGCAATTCGACGCGCCGGAGGCCGCCGGGCTCGACGTCCTCATCCGCGGCCTTTCGATGACGCTCGAGGACGAACCGCTGATTGCGGTGACCGGGCCGCTCTTCGACGGCCTGTACGCGTTCAAGCAGCGCGCCCTGATGCTGGGGCGCGAGCCAGCCTGAAGGAGGCCACCATGAAGTGGGTCACCCGAGAGCACCCGCACACCGATCGCATAGCGTGTCCGTGGTTGATCAAGAGGTTCATCGACCCGGACGGCGAGATCGTATACGTCGGCCGTGACCAGGTCCTCGACTATGCCGAGCGCGAAGGGGCGATCAGCTTCGACGCGCCCGGCGCGAGGTACACACATCGCGACGGTCTGTGCTCGTTCGAGGTCCTGGTCGAGGAATACAAGCTCGGCAGCGACCCGGCGCTCGCCCTCGTGGCGAAGGTCGTGCATGGCGCGGACGTCTCGGAGGACGCGGACGCGACCCCGCAGTCGCGGGGCCTGGAGGCGATCGCCCGGGGCTTCATGCACCTTGGCGTCTCGGATCTCGAGCAGCTCCGTCTGGAGGTGCCCGTCTACGACGCGCTGTACGCCTGGGCCAAGCTCCAGGTCGCCGGCCAGGCGTGATGGGCCCTCGGCTCGAGGGCTACGTCGACCTGCCGGACCATCCGGTGGGCGGCGGTTTCGATCATGCCGCCGTCAACCACGCGCTGCGTCGCCTGTACGTGGCGCACACGGCAAACGACGCCGTCGACGTCATCGACCTCGATCGTGTCGCATACGTCGAGTCGATTCCTGGCTTGACGGGAGTCGCCGGAGCCCTCGTCAACGAGCCCTCGGGCGTGGTCTTCACGTCGAACCGCGGCGAGGACACCGTGGGGATCTTCCCCGCGGCGTCGCCGCAATCCGTGGCGAAGGTCCCCGTCGGCGTGCGACCCAACGGCCTCGCCTTCGATCCGGGCCGCGGCACGCTTCTCGTCGCGAACGTGGGCGACGCTTCGCGACCCGAGACCCACACCCTCTCCGTGGTCGACGTGGGTCGGCAGGCGCTGGCGGCATCGATCCCGGTCGCGGGCCGGACCCGCTGGACCGTCTACGACCCGGCCGCCGATGCGTTCTTCGTGAACGTCGCGGAGCCGGCCTCGATCGTGGTCGTGCCCGCATCGGACCCGACGCGTGTCGATCGGGTCATCGCGATCCCGGGCGCAGGGCCGCACGGCCTCGACGTCGACGCGAGCGGACGCCTCTGGTGCGCGTGCGACGATGGCCGACTGCTGCTGCTCGCCCCGCGGTCCTTCGAAGTCATCGGTGAGGTGGCGCTGGTCGGTGCACCGGACGTGATCTTCCTCGACCGGTCGATCGAGCGGCTCTTCGTCGCGATCGGGGACCCCGGCGTCGTCCAGGTGGTCGACACCGGAGCCGTGCGCTCGCTCGAGGTCGTCGCCACCGAGCGCGGCGCGCACACGATCGCGCTCGACGCGGACCGGCATCGGGTGTACGCATTCCTGCCGGCATCGCACCGAGCGGCCGTCTTCGCGTTCGCCTGACACGGGCGGCTACGCATTCGCCCGGCTGCCCCGGAAGAACCAGCCCTTCGCGTAGTCCGTCGCGACCACGTACACGAGCGTGATCCCGGCGAGCACCAGGAGCAGCGTCGGTGGTATCGCGACCAGTCCGAGCAGGGTGGCCGCCGGGCTGTACGGGATCGCCACCGTCACCACGGCGAGGGCGATGCTGCTCAGCACGAGCGGCCGGCTCGGTTGGCTGCGGAAGAAGGGCCGACGCGTCCGCAGCACGAACAGGACGGCGAGCTCCGTCAGCACCGACTCCACGAACCAGCCGCTCTGGAACAGGGACTCGGGGGCGTTGAACCCGACCCGCAGCGTGGCGAACGTCAGGATGTCGAAGGCCGTGCTGATGACGCCGAAGACGACCATGAAATCGCGCACGAACCGGATGTCCCATGTCCGCGGCGTCGCCAGCTGCTCTGGATCGACGGAGTCGGTCGCGATCGTCGTCACGGGCAGGTCCGTGAGGAAGTTGATCAGGAGGATCTGGGCCGGCAGCAGGGGCAGGAACGGCAGCACGATCGAGGCGATGGCCATGCTCACGACGTTGCCGAAGCTCGCGCTCGTGTTGACGCGGACGTACTTCATCGTGTTGGCGAAGGTCCGTCGGCCCTCCCGGACACCGTCGAGGAGCACCCGCAGGTCCTTGTCGAGAAGCACGATCGCGGCGGACTCCTTGGCAACGTCGACGGCGCTGTCGACCGAGATTCCGACGTCCGCGGCGTGGAGCGCCGGCGCGTCGTTGATGCCATCGCCCATATAGCCGACGACCAGGCCGCGGGCGCGGACGGCTCGGATGACCCGCTCCTTCTGGAGCGGCTGGATCTCGGCGAAGACGATGGTGTCGGCCACGCGGGACGGGAGGTCGGCATCGCTGATCGCATCGATCTCCGGACCGGCCAGGATCCTTGATCCGTCAAGGCCCACGAGACCCGCGACATGCGCGGCAACGATGCGGTTGTCGCCCGTGACCATCCGGACCGAGATGCCTGCGGCGGCGAGGTTACTGATGGTTGATTTCGCGTCCGGCTTCGGCGGATCCAGGAACGTCAGGAGGCCGACGAAGTCCATCCCGGCCTCATCGCCGGGCTGGAGGCTGGTCGCCGTGCCGAGGTCCCGGGTCGCGACCCCGAGGACGCGGTAGCCGTCCTGACTGAGGGCGGCGTATCGATCGTCGATGGCCGACCGAACGGACTCGAGCGGAACCGTCTCGGGCGCCGGGGAAGGTGGGCCCGCGCTGCTTGGTGCCTGCGCCGCCGTGCATACCTTGAGGACATCGGCGAGCGCGCCCTTCGTGACGAGCAGGTGCCGGTCGCCATCGGCCACGAGCACGCTGAGACGGCGACGCGTGAAGTCGTACGGCAGCTCGGCGAGCCGGGTGGCCCCGGCAGCGTCGACGCCACCGGCCGCGACGATCGCGGCGTCGATCGGGTTCGAGAAGCCTACCTGCAGGCTTGCGTTGAGAAACGCCAGGCGGCGTACCCGCGGGCTGGTCGTGCCGGCGGCGTCGATCGAGTCGTGGAGCTCGATCGAGCCGGCGGTCATCGTGCCCGTCTTGTCGGTGCACAGGACCGTCATGGCTCCGAAGTCCTCGATCGCGTCGAGGCGTTTGACGATGACCTTGCGCGCGGCCATCAGCCGCGCGCCGGCAGAGAGGCTGATCGTCACGATCGCCGGCAGGAGCTGTGGCGTGAGCCCAACCGCGAGGGCGAGCGAGAACAGGGCCGAGTCGAGCAGCGGCCGGGCCAGCGCGACGTTCGCCACGAAGATCACGGCGACAAGGACGATCATGACCCGCAGGAGCAGGTACCCGAACGCGGTCATGCCCTGCTCGAAGCCCGTCGGTGCCTGGTGGGCCTTCAGCCTTGCCGAGATGCGCCCGAACTCGGTTTCCGTGCCCGTATGGACCAGCAGGACCGTCCCGCTTCCGCTCACGACGTGCGTCCCAAGAAACACGGAGTTCGTGCGGGCAGACGGCGGCGCATCGACCGGGACAACCCCCGGTGTCTTCTCGACAGGCAGCGATTCCCCGGTCAACGCCGACTCGTCGACGAGCAGCGCCTCCGAATCCAGGATGAGTCCGTCGCCTGGGAGCACGTTCCCGGCGCTCAGGACGACGACGTCGCCGGGAACAACGCCGTCGAGGGGCACCTCCTCGTCGCGGCCGTCGCGGCGGCAGTCGACCTTGACCTGGACCACCGCGAGCAGTGCTGCCACGGCTCGTGTCGCGCCTCGCTCCTGCCAGTAGCCGAGGAGTCCCGACAGGGCGATGATCGCCAGGATGATGGCCGCGTCCGTCACGTCGCCGAGGGCAACCGAGAAGGCCGACCCCACGAACAAGGACAGGGAGAACCGGCCCGCGAACCTACGTTGCCACCACGCCAACCCCGTTTTCCCACGTCTCCCCCCCAGCGCGGGCCCCG
>CAYXVP010000097.1:6937-7679 GCA_964468305.1 uncultured Anaerolinea sp.
ACGTCGCCGAGGGCACCCGAGAGGACCGTCGCCACGACGAGGATCAGGATGATCGGGCTCGCGAACTGACGTGCCAGCAGCGCCAGCTCCGTTTGCCACGTGCTGCTCGCGAGCGTGGCGACGGAGCGAGCGGCAAGACGGCGCTCAGCCTCCGCAGCGGAGAGCCCGGCCGGGCCAGACCCGAGACTCGCGGCCACGTCGGCGACGGGGCTCGACCAGAACGGTGCCAAGGATGCGGGCGCCGGGGTCGGGGTCACGGCGGAGAATGATGGGCCACCGAGGAAGAAGGCTCGGTCGGCGGCGCGAGCCCTAGCCGTCGCGCTGCCTCCCCGGCACACTCCTCGCGATGAAGGCAGCCGGACCGGCCAGGTCGCACCCCGAGCGTGCCGAGCCCCGCAGCATCGGCACGTCCGGCGCCCGTGACACGCTCGCGCGGGAGGTGCGCCTGCTCGGGGCGCTGCTGGGGGAGATCATCCTCGAGCAGGCTGGACCCAAGGTCTACGAGCTCGTCGAATCGACGCGTCAGAGCGCGATCGAAGCCCGACGCCGGGGTGACGATGAGCGGGTCACCTTCGACGTCCTGCCCGTCGAGGCCAACGTCCTCGAGGGCGTCGTGCGCGCCTTCGGCCTGTATTTCCAGCTCGTCAACCTCGCCGGGAACCAGCGGAGGCTTCTCGTCGTGGGTTGGGTACGGGCGATAGGGCAGCGTGAGCTTCGTGTCGAGCTTCCGGTGCGAGGCGCG
>CAYXVP010000098.1:0-7661 GCA_964468305.1 uncultured Anaerolinea sp.
GCTTCGGTCGCGAGGCCGAGCCCGACCGCGAGCGAGGCGGCGCCGATCGCCTCGCGTTGGCCCGGCGTGATCTCCTCGAAGAAGGTCGAGATCCGGCGGATGCTCTCGCGGTCCGGGTTCGCGTTCAGGAACCGCGCGAACTCCATGGGCGCTCCGTGGCGCGTGACCTGGACGAACCGGAAGACGACGATGCCGAGAAAGAGAAACGCCGCCGCCTTCAGGAATTTGAAGACGATGACGAGGATGAATCCGCCGGTGAGGCGCTTCTTTCGCACGCGGCTGGGCTCCTGTACGGGAAAAGGGCGGCGCCAGTTTCGCACATAGAATCCTCCGAGGGAACCGCCGCCGATGACACCTCCGGCCGGTACCCGATTGGGGTCTTTCGAGTCCCTGGCGCCGCTGGGGTCCGGAGGAATGATGTTGTAACTCGTGAGATCTCCGACCCTGTCGAAATCGATGCCATTGAAGGAGGAGGCGTGCGGGCCCCCCGGTACGGCCTGTTGCACAGTTGCCGCAAAGCTGACGGGATCGCTCCAGCTCGTGCCGTCGAAAGCGGAGACCGTGAACGACGTGGGCTCAGTGCCGCCGACGATCGTCAGCCGGGCCATCGATCGGTCAGGTTGGGGTCGTGCCCCCGACCCATTCACGAGCCTCGGTCGGGTCGAGCCGAAGCCGGTTCCAGCGGATGTCGGTTCCACCGCCCGATCCCGGCGCGTAGTGGAGCACCGCGGCATCGCCGTCCGGGAGCGCCGCCGCGAACGCCAGGCCGTAGTCCCATGACGCCATCTCCACCAGCGCCTCACCGGTGGTGTCGCCCTCCGGCGCACCTTCGCGGCGCGTGTTCGGGGCGGCGGGGTGCCGCTCGAACACGGCGATCTCGGTCGACGGTTCGAAGGCCGCGTCGTAGGCCGCGGCCGCCCTGGCGCGAATCGACCGCGTCCCGTACCTGTCCGTCCAGGCGAGCACCGTGCGGCCATCGGGCAGGATCGCCGGCACGGACGGCTGGTCCGAGAAGCCGAGGTCTTCCGGGTCGGTCCAGGTCCTGCCTCCATCCGGGCTCAGCCGCCGGGTGACGTTCCGGTACGCCACGGCCGCGAAGTCGTACACCCAGGTGAACGAGACGAGCTTCCCGTCGGGTGTCACGGCCGTCCGCTGGTCCCAGTTGGCGATCTGGCCCGTCGGGTCCGCCACGGCCGTCCACGAGTCGGACCAGGTGTGGCCGCCGTCATCGGAGGCCATGTACACGACCCGTTGCAGCCACTTCGAGCGATCGCGGTAGGTCTTGTTGGACTCGATCGAGACGAGCAGCCGCCCGCCCGGCAACCGGAGCAGGGGCGCCGTCAGGCTCGGCGGCCCGACGTCCTCCGGCGTGTCGATCCAGCGCCAGGGTGACCACGTCCGGCCATCGTCGGTCGTGTCGGACAGGACGACCCGCATCGGCAGGCAGCCCTCGGTGTCCGGGTCGAAGAGCGGCGAACCCGGGAACGCCTCCCGATCGATCCACAGCCCGACGAGGATCGCGGCGTTGCCGTCGAGGCGGGTGACGTAGCCGACCTTGACCGAGCCCTTGACCCCATCGAGCACGGTCGAGAACGGACGCTCGGCCCCGGACCAGGTGCGACCGCCGTCGACAGAGCGGCGCAGCTCCAACCCGATGTCGTCGGTGTCCTTGCCGCTGCCGACGCTGTAGGTCGCCAGGATCGACCCGTCGCGCATGACCGTGGCGGTCGGAAAGGCGGCGACGCCGCGCGGGCCGCCAGGCTCCGCCTCCTGGATCGTCGACCGCTCGACGACCCTCATGCGCCGAGCGGGAGGCGGACCGCCTGGCCCGTATCGGAGGAGCGAAGCGACGCCTCGACCAGCTCGACCGCGGCGCGGCCGGTCTGGGGCGGCTGCTGGGGCGGTCGACCGTCCCGGACCGCCTGCGCGAAGTCCTCGACCTGGGCCGCGAATGCCTTCAGGCGGATCGGGCTGATGGTGTCCCAGTTGAGCCCGAACGGGGGCATCTCGAAGACCTCTTCCCAGCCATCGGCGGTGCCGAGCCGGACCTTGCCGTAGGAGTCCGACTCGATGATCCCATCGGAGCCCACGAAGAGCCATTGACTCTGCGACCCGAGGCCGGGCTTGGGCACCTCGAAGCTGATCCAGAGCTGGGCGAGGACGCCGCTCCGCATCACCAGCTCCGCCATCCCGCTTCGCTTCAGCCCGCGCCCACCGAAGTCGCCGACCTTCGCAAACACCAGGTCGACCTCGGAGCCGGTGAACCAGCGGAGCGCGTCGAACATGTGCACGCCCATGTCCAGCCAGCCGCCGCCCTCGGCCGGATCGTTGCCCCAGCCATGGTCGTCCGGGAGGTACTGGATCACCGGGCTGCTGATGCGCATCATCCGCAGCTGCCCGATGCGGCCCTCGTCGATCAGGCGCTTGGCCGTGAGCGGCGAATCCCGATAGCGGGTCACGTTGTTGACGGTGAGGTTCACGCCGGCGTCGCGGCAGGCCTTGATCATCGCGTCGCATTCGGCGACCGACAGCGCCATCGGCTTCTCGATGTAGACGTGCTTCCCGGCTGCGGCGGCCTGCTCGGTGATCGAGCGGTGGGTGGAGTGCGGCGTCGCGATCACGACCGCCTGGACGTCGTCGCGGGCAAGCAGCGCCGCGGCGTCCGGCTCCGCCGGCACGCCGTAGTCGTCGGCCAGCTTCGGCGCTCGCGAACCGAGCGCGACGGCCACCAGCGTCGCCGACGGTACGTGGCTCTTCAGCGCCTCGGCGTAGGTCCGCGCCATGAAGCCCGAGCCGAGGATGCCGAACCGAACGGGCGCCATGCGGTCCTCCTTGCTGCCTACCCCTGTGCCGCGCCGCGGTCCACGAACGGCCCGACGGCCTCGGCCGCGCGGGCGATGTCGTCGTCCGTCGTGTAGACGTGGACCGCGAACCTGATGCCGGTGCCGCGGACGGCGGCGCGGATGCCGCGATCCTGGAGCGCCGTCCGCGCGATCTCGCCGTCGGCGATGGGCACGCAGACCAGCGACGAGCCATACCACGGGACGCCGATGGCTTCGGCGAGCCGCTTCGCGAGCTCCCGAACCGCGGTGAAGGCGCCAGCGCGGCGCCAGGCGGCGACGAGCCGTAGCGATGCCGCGGCGCCCACCCAGACGAACCAGCCGCGCGAGACGTCGAACCGACGGGCATCGTCCGGCAGCGTCAGCGGGCCGCCGAAGTAGCGGCCGTACGGGTCGGTCGCCGAGCGCCAGTTCGCGTTGAGTGGCTGGAGCGTTTCCCAGTGCGCGGGTCGGACGCGCAGGAACGCCGTCCCCCGCGGCGACAACAGGTGCTTGTACGCCGAGCAGACCAGGAAGTCGATGCGGGGCGCGACGGCGTCGAGGCCGACCGCCGGCACGCCCTGCGTCGCGTCGAGCAGGATCCGCGCTCCGACGCGCTCGGCAGCGGCGGCGATGGCGGCCATGTCCGCCACGCGGCCTGTCTGCATCTGGACCAGGCTGGTCGCCACGAGCGTCGTCGGCGGGCGAATCGATTCCGCGACCGCGTCGAATGGGACCTCGCGGACGGTCGTCCCCCGCTCCCTGGCGACGAGGATCGGAAAGAGTGTCGAGGTGAACTCGTCCGCGGGGACGACGACCTCGTCGGCGGGCCCCAGCTGCGCGGCAACGAGGCCCGTCCCGACCGACGCCGCCGGAATGGTGGCGACCTCCGCCTCGTCCGCGCCGACGAGCGACGCGAAGTCGGCCCGAACCGAGTCGCTCGGACGATCCCAGTCCTCGATCCAGTCGCCGGTGCCCGACTGCCACAGCTGGAGCGCCCGCTCCAGGGCCTCCACCGTCGGCCGCGGCGGGAGCCCGTACGTCGCGGTGTCGAGATAGGCGCTGCCGGGCGCTGCTTCGAAGAGCGCCCGGATCGGTGCCAGGTCGACGAGGGGTTCGGCTATGCCCACCCGAGCTTCGCCCCGCCGTAGTTGACGCAGTGGGTCTTGAGATGGGTGAACTCGCCGAGGGCCTCGACGCCGAGATCCTCCCCGAGCCCGCTCATCTTGTGGCCCTCGTACGGGACGTTGACGGGCAGGTAGTGCGGGCAGTTCGTCCAGATGATCCCGGCGTCGATCCGCTCCGCGACCCGGAATGCGCGCCCGAGGTCGGTCGTCCAGACGGTCGCGGCCAGGCCGTACATCACCCCGTTCGCGATCCTGATCGCGTCATCCTCGTCCTCGAACGTGAGCACGGACAGGACCGGCCCGAAGATCTCCTCCCTGGCGATCCGCATCTCCGGCGTGACGTCGACGAAGATCGTGGGCTCGACGAAGTACCCGCCGGCGACGGGCACCGACGACCGCCCGCCACCGAGGACGACTCGGGCGCCCGCCCGCTTGCCCTCCTCGATGTAGCCGGTCACGCGCTCGTACTGCTCGTCGGAGATGAGCGGGCCGAGCTGCGTCGAGCTCTCGGACGGATCGCCGACCCTGATCGTTTTCGCCCGCTCGACGAACGCCGAGATGATGTCGTCGGCCTTGCTCTTCTGGACGAGAAGGCGCGAGCCGCTCGTGCAGATCTGGCCGGTGTTGTAGAAGGCGGTGAACAGCGAGCCTGCGATCGCCTGGTCGAGATCTGCATCGGCGAAGACGATGTTGGGCGTCTTGCCGCCGAGCTCGAGGTGGACGCTCTTGATGTGATCGGCGGCGGAGCGGAGGATGGCCTGGCCGGTCACGGTCGAGCCGGTGAACGTGAGCTTGGGCACGTCGGGGTGCGCGACGAGTGCGGCGCCCGTCGTGGGGCCGTCGCCATGGACCACGTTGAAGACGCCCGGCGGGATGCCGGCCTCCAGGGTCAGCCGAGCCAGCTCCGACGTCGACAGCGGGCTCTGCTCCGCCATCTTCAGCACCACGCTGTTGCCGACGGCGAGGGCCGGAGCGGTCTTCCAGCAGGCGAGGAGGAATGGATAGTTCCACGGGCTGATCGCGCCGACGACGCCGTAGGGTTCCCGGACCGTGTAGACGAAGTAGCCCTTGTCGGCCGGGTACGTCGTGCCGTTGGGCAGCTCGGCATGGCCGGCGAAGTACGTGTAGAAGTCCGCCCCGAGCGCGACTTCGGCCGTGGCCTGCGCGATCGGCTTGCCGGTGTCGAGCGACTCCACCTGCCCGATCTCGTCTTGCCTCGCCCGGATCAGATCGGCGAGCCGGCGGAGGATCCGGGCGCGCTCGCCAGGAGGGGCCTTGGCCCAGTCGCCGGCCTCGTAGGCGCGTTTGGCCGATTGGACGGCCCGATCGACATCGGCGGCCTCGCCGAAGGCGACCTGCCCGATCTCCTCGGCCGTCGACGGATCGATCGCGGGAAACGTCCTGCCCGAGACGCTCGGCGTCTCCAGGCCATCGATGAAGTGGGTCGTGGTCCGTGTCCGCTCCGCGACAACCATCGCTTCTCCTCCGGGGTCACCGCCGCTCGCTGCCGATCACCCTACGAGGCGAGCAACGGGCCGTCAAACAACGTGTCGATTGTCGACAATATGGCGAAACGGCGGCGCGCGGAGTCGCCAGGCCGCATCATTCCGAACGGCATTGGAGACCATGGCCAGATACCCCCAGGCGATCCTCGTCGCGTGTCCCTCGCCCTGGAACGAGGAGTACGAGCTGGACGCGGAGATCTTTCGCGCCGAGGTTCGCGGCGTTCTCGCGGCCGGCTTCCGGCACGTCTACGTCTTCGGGACGGGCGGCGAGGGCTATGCCGTCGATACAGCCCGCTTTCGCGCCGTCGTCGACCTGTTCTTCGAGGAGACGCGAGACCACCCAGATGTCGCGGCGATGGTCGGGGTCATCGGGCTGTCCACGCCGCAGGTCGTCGAACGCCTGCGCTACGCCCACGATGTCGGCTTTCGCGCCTTCCAGATCTCGCTGCCCAGCTGGGGCGCGCTCAACGATGGCGAGGTCTCGCGCTTCTTCGAGGACGTGTGCGGGACGTTCCCGGACTCGAAGTTCCTTCACTACAACCTGCCGCGCGTCAAGCGGGTGTTGACCGGCAGGGACTACGCCCGAATCCTCGGGCTGGTACCGAACCTGGTCGCGACCAAGACCACCGGCGGCGGCCTGGCCGGGGCAGAGGAGCTCATGCTCCATTCGCCCGAGCTGATGCACTTCATGGGCGAGGGCAACTTCCCGCATGGCTCGATGTTCGGGGCGTGCGGGCTCCTCGCCTCCTACGGCGAGCTCTCGCCGGTCATGACGAAGCGGCTGTTCGAGGCCGGCGTTCGCCGCGACACCGGCCCGCTGATGGAGCTCCAGCACGCGTTCCAGCGGCTGAACACCGAGCTGTGGGATCAGGTCGCCGATGCACCGCACATGGACGGCGCCTACGACAAGATGCTGGTGAAGCTGGGGATGCTGCCGGAGTTCCCGCTTCGGCTGCTGTCGCCGTACCAGTCCTTCACCGACGCCGACTACCAAACCTTCAAACGCTTCCTCGATGAGCGCTACAGCGACTGGCTCGCGCCGGAGGCCCGGCAGTGACCATCGCGTCCGAGCTGTCGGCCCCCGGCGATGACGGCCCAGCCGCGACCCGTCGCGTTGCCTTGACCCGTGGTTGCTCCCCTCGTAGATTGTCGACAATCTCTCCGCGGCGCCCGAATCGGGCCGCGCGGAGGCGGAGGAGGAGACGTTGACCCAGGACGCCTCGCTTCGGCTCGACCGGCTCGCGCGGCACTTCGGCAAGGTGCGCGCGCTCGACGAGCTGAGCCTCGAGATTCCGGCCGGCGCGTTCGTGACCCTCCTCGGGCCGGCGGGCTGCGGCAAGAGCACAACGCTCAACATCATCGCCGGCCTGGACCGCCCGGACGGCGGCGCGGTGTTCCTCGGCGGGCGCGACATCACCAGCGACCCGCCGAACGAGCGGCGGATGGCGATGGTCTTCCAGAACTACGCCCTCTACCCGCACATGACGGCGTTCGACAACATCGCCTTCAGCCTGAAGCTGCAGCACCGGCCGAAGGACGAGATCCAGCGGCGCGTCCGGGCGACCGCCGACCTCCTCGACATCGGCCATCTCCTCGAGCGCAAGCCGGGCCAGCTCTCGGGCGGCCAGCAGCAGCGTGTCGCGCTCGCCCGCGCGCTCGTCAAGGAGCCGTTGATCTTCCTGCTCGACGAGCCCTTCAGCAATCTCGACGCAGCGCTGCGAAGCAGGATGCGGACCGAGGTCAAGCATCTCCACCTCCGCCTCGGGACCACGAGCGTGTTCGTCACCCACGACCAGGAGGAGGCGATGACGCTCGCGGACCTGATCGCGGTGCTGCGCGACGGCCACCTTGTCCAGTTCGGGACGCAGCACGAGATCTACCGCCGGCCCGCGAACACCTACGTCGCCACCTTCGTCGGCAAGCCGAAGATGAGCCTCCTCGAGGGGGCGCTCGAGCACCACGATGGCAACGTCGACTTCGTCGGGCCGGACATCCGGCTCGGGCTCGGGGCGCCGGCGGCCCTCGGGCTGAAGGACGCCCCGACCTCACGCGTGGCCCTCGGGGTTCGCGCCGAGGACGTCCACATTCGCATGAACGGCGCGGCGGCGACGCCGCGAACGTTCGAGGCGACGGTCGGGATCATGGAGCCGATCGGCTCGGACACCTTCGTCGAGCTCGTCCTCGGCCAGGGAACGATCGTCGCGCGCGCC
>CAYXVP010000099.1:0-7622 GCA_964468305.1 uncultured Anaerolinea sp.
GGATTGGCGCCGGCTTACGCCCGGGGGTGGGCCTGGGTCTGGGGGGCGGGCTTCGGGCCGATCCCCTGCCCGGGGGCGATCTGCTCGACCGGGGCCTCGCGGACGCGCTTGATCGAGCCGAAGACCCGCAGGAGCGCGCCGCGGCGGCGAGGGCCGACGCCCGGCAGGTCGTCGAACTTCGAGCGGACCGACGCCTTGCGGCGCAGGTCGCGGTGGTACGTGATCGCGAACCGGTGCGCCTCGTCACGGATGCGCTGGACCAGGTAGAGCGCCTGTGATGTGGCGGGCAGGACGATCGGGTCGGAGCGGTCCGGCACGAACAGCTCCTCACGTTCCTTGGCGATGCCGGCCAGGGGCATGTCGTGCAGGCCCAGCTCGTCGAGGACGCCCTTGGCTGCACCGACCTGCGGCTTGCCGCCGTCGATCAGGACGAGGTCGGGCATGGCCCAGCGGCGCTCCTCGGCGGAGCCTTCGTCGCCGGGACGCGCCGCCCGGAACCGGCGGCGCAGCACCTCGCGGTGCGACGCGACGTCGTTCGGGCCGTCGACGGCGCGGACCCGGAAGCGCCGATACTCCCCCGTCCGCGGCTTGCCGTCCTCGAAGACGACCATGCTGGCGACGGTCTCGCTGCCCTGGAAGTTCGAGACGTCATAGCACTCGATCCGGCCGGGCAGCCCCGGCAGGGTGAGCGAGTCGCTGAGCTCCTCGAGTGCGGCCAGCGTCTTGCCCTGGTCGGCGAGCCAGCGCGCCTGCTCGCGCGCGAGCATCTCCTCCGCGTTCCGCGTGGCGAGCTGCATGAGCTGCCGGCGGTCGCCGCGGCGGGGCACGGCGAGGCGGACGGGCGATGCCTCGCCGGCTGCCTTCGCCCGGCGGCGGGTGACGCGGACGGCATCCGGGCGGGGCACGGTCAGGTTCTCGGAGCGCGAGGGTGACCGCACCGCGGCCGACTCCCCCGCCCCATCGGACGCGGCTGCGCGACGTTCGGCCAGAAAGCGCTCGAGGTCCGCCGCGTCGGGCAGCTCGAGCGGGATCGCGATCTCCCGCGGGATGTTCGACGCCTGGCCGTAGTACTGGAGCAGGAACCCCGAGACCACCTCGGCGTCGCTGGTCCCGCGCGGGGTGTCGAGCAGGTAGACGTCACGCCCGAGCGCCTTGCCGCCGCGGATCACGAAGAGCTGGACCGCCGCCTGGTTGTCCCGCCGCGCCAGCCCGAGGAGGTCCAGGTCGGTCCGCGCGAACGCGGCCATCTTCTGGCTCTCCATCGTCCGTTCGATCGACTTGATCTTGTCGGGCGTGATCGCCTCGGGCTCGTAGTCCTGGCGGTCCGACGCCCGCTTCATGTCGTCGCGCAGGGCTCGAACGAGCGACTCCTGGCGGCCCTCGAGGAACAGCTCGACCTGCTCGATGTCGGCCCGGTACTCGGTCTTCGAGATGGCCTCGATGCAGGGGCCCTGGCAGCGCTTGATGTGATAGAGCAGGCACGGGCGCTGGAGCGCTCGCTCCCCGTCGCGGATGTCGATCGTACAGGTCCGGAACGGGAACAGCCGGCGGACCAGGTTCATCGCCTCGTCGACGCTCGACGCCGAGGCGTACGGCCCGAAGTAGCGAGATCCGTCGTTCGGCAGCTTCCGGGTACGCTCGATGCGAGGGAAGTCGTCGGCCAGCGTGATCTTGATGTACGGGTAGCTCTTGTCGTCCTTGAGCCGAACGTTGAACTGCGGCTGGAACCGCTTGACGAGGTTGCCCTCCAGCAGGAGTGCCTCGCCGACGGAGTCGGTGATCGTGTACTCGACGTCGACCACGCGGTCGATCGCGGCTCGGATGACCTGCTGGCCGACGGTCGGCGCTTCCTTCTGCCAGTAGCTGCGGACGCGGTTCCGTAGGTTCTGCGCCTTGCCGACGTACAGCACCTGGCCCCGGGCATCCTTCATCAGGTACACGCCCGGCCGGGTCGGGAGCTTGGCGAGGGTCGCCTGCAGCTGGGGGGTCATGCGACCCCGAATCGTAGAACGAGCCGGGCGGATGGCCCGCCCGGCTCGAGCGCTGTCAGCGATCGCGGGTCAGGGTCTGCCCGTGGCGATCGCGTTGGCGAGGCTGTTCACGGTTGCATCTCGATGCCCGAGGTTGCCGAGCTGCCACTCCTGCTCGATCGTGCGCATGATCGAGAGCGTGTCCATGTAGGTGTGGTCGACGCCCGAGTGGGTGAAGCTGCGGGCGACGAGGAGGGCCGGGATGCGGGTCCCGGGGCCCCATTTGTCGTGGGCCGCCACGTTGTTCGAATCGCTCGGCGGTGGAACGTGATCCCACTGTCCGCCGAACTCGTCGTAGGTCACGACGATGAGGGTGTTGCCGGCCTGCGGACCGTGCATCACGGCCTGGATCAGGTCGACGAGATGGTCACTGCCGTCGGGCTCGCTGGCGTAGCCGGGATGCTCGTTTTCTGCGCCGACCGGTTTGACGAAGCTGACCTGGGGGAGCTGGCCGTTCGCGGCCGCCCACAAGAAGTCCTGCTCGTCCTGCAGGTGGGTGCGGTCCGGTCCGCTGGCGCCGTTGTACCGGCTGAAGTACGCGTACGGGTAGTGGTGCTGCTGGTACGACCAGGCCGGGCAGAACGGATAGCCGCCAGGTGTGCCGGCGCCGTCGGCCGGCGCGCCCGCTGACGGGCCGTTCGCCGTGGCACAGGCGGGACCCGGGCCGGCCGTCCAGCCGCGCCCCGTCGTGTTGCCAGACGCGTTGTCCCAGCCGCCACCGTAGTAGGCCCAGCTGACGCCGCCGTCGCTCATCAGGTCGCCGATCGTCAGGTCTGTGCTCGAGTCGTCGATCGGCCGGAGCTTGTTGGCGAAGCCCGTGGCGGTCGGCTGGAACCACGGCAGCATCGTGTTCACGGCGTAGTCGCCGCAGGCCATCCCGTTGGCATCGGAGCCCGCGCCGCAGGCCTGGGTGGAGTTGCCATCGAAGAGGCACGCACTTGACGCGAACAGCGGGTACGCGCCAGAACAGCCCGTGCCGATGTGGCTCCGGACCATGCCCTGGGCGTCGGCGACGGAGCGGGTCGCGCCGCCGTTCGGGGCGAACTGGCCGGTAACGTCCGGCGCCGCCGCCGCGATGAGGAACTGGTGGTTGAGGAACGAGCCGCCGAACGCCGCCTGGAAGAAGTGGTCCGCGATGACGTACTTCGGGGCGCCGTTGCGGTGCAGGTATTTGTAGATCGGCAGCTGCTTGGTGTCGTAGTAGCCGAATGACATCGCCGCGGAGTCGCTGCCCGTGATGTAGCGGTTCATGGCGCCGCCGTTGATCTGGTACTGCTCCTGGTAGAAGCGGTGGACCAGGTCGCGGGTGCAGCCACCGGGCAATCCGTAGCCGTCCAGGATCCCGAAGGTGTACGAGAACAGATGGCTGTTGTCGGGGCACGTCTCGGCCGTCGCCGGGATGGCGTCGTCAAGGTTGTAGGGCGCGTTCCCGAACGCGCCCGAGATGTGGACCGACGCGCCCGTCCCGAGGGTCACGTCCTGCATGCAGGACTCGGTCTGCGCGCCCACAGCCCCGGCCGGCAGGACATTGGTGGCCGACATGGCGGGGTACGTCTGGACCGACGTCTGCAGGCTGATGTCGGTCTGGAGGAGGCAGCTGTACGGCGCCCCGTTCTGGCCGACCTGGGTGGTGTGGTTCATGTGGTTCGCCAGGGCGTCGCCGATGCCGATCACGCTCTGACCGTTCACGTCGCCCCACAGGCCGTACAGGTTGTCGAAGCTGTGGTTCTCCTCGTAGATGACGACGATGTGCTTGAAGTTACCGAGAGGCCCCTTGTTCGGGGCCGCCGCGGCCGGCACCACGACCGTCACCAGGGCGAGCAGTGCGAATCCGACCGCGAGGCGCCGACCGATCGACGGGCGCGGCAGGCGGGCGACGAGATCCGATGGGGTCACTGGGCACCTCCAGGCGTGCAACGTGACAGGGGCACGGGTCCTCATCCGTGCGGTTCGGGCGCGTCATCCCTGGGTCGGGGCTCGGGGCCGCGACCGAAACTCCACCTTCCTTGCCGACGATACTCCGCGGTTCCGAGACTGTTAACACGGAACCGCGCAGAACCGGTGCGATGGTGCACCGGGGCAACGGAGTGTTGCCCAAGCGAGGTCCGAGCGAGCCCGGACATGGAGGCCGGGCGGTGTCGCCCGGCCTCTCCTTTCGAGCCTCAGCCTCAGAACGAGGCGTCGAGCTCCTGCGCCTTCTCCAGCAGGTCGTTGGCCTTCGAGAGGAGGCTGTTGGCGGTGCCCGTGGCGATCGGCACGCCCTGGAACTCCGCGGCGTCGAGCGCCTGGCCGATCTGCAGCGCGAGCGCGTCGCGTCGCGCGTTCAGGTCGGCCAGCTTCGTGTCGATGAGCTGGTAGCGATGATCCTTCGGCGAGGTGCTGGCAATGCCCTTCGTGGCAACGCTCAAGGTCCGCATCGCGAACTCGCCGAACGGCGCGTTGATCTGCTTGTAGGCCGCCGCCAGGTCGGTGAGGAGCGCCCGCTGGCTCGTGATCGAGGCCGGCAGGACGGAGCCGCTCAGGATCTCCCACGTGACGCGGCCGTCATGGCGGTAGTCGTCGGTGAGCCCGAGGAGCGACAGGATCGTCGGCCGGACGTCGGTGTGGTCCGTCCACGGCGACGCCTCGCCGAGGTGCTGGACGCCGGGGCCGACGTAGCCGACCCAGGTCGTCGCAATCTCGTCCTGGATGTCGCCGTGGTTCCACGCGAACGTCTGGCTCGAGGGAGACGGGATGAACGCGCAGGCCGCCGGCGTCGCGCAGGCCGTCGGCGTGGCGCCACCGGTGGCGAAGAAGAACCACTCCGGGTCGGCGAACGCGGTGAACGTCGGGGTCCGCCACTGGTCGCTGGTCACCATGTGCAGGATGTCCATCTCGGCCTTGTCGGCGAGACGGACCATGATCCCGTTCTCGACGGAGCCGGTGTACGGGTTCAGCCAGGCGAGCTGGCTCATCTCCCGCTCGAGGTTGCGAACGACCGGATCGGTCTGGTCGCGGAGCGGCTGGGCCGGCGTTCCATTGACGTAGACGGTCGGTGCGTCGTCGGAGTGCACGGAGAACAGGGTGTTGTCTCCGAACTGGGTCTTGACCATGCGACGGAGGTCGCCGTTGATCTCGCCGATCGCGCTGTACGTGCACGCCGTGGTCTCGCCGTCGCAGCCCGGCGGCGCTGGGTCGCTGCCGACGAAGTGGTCGCCCTCGTCAACGGTGAAGACGAAGAGCGTGTTGGTCTTGTTGATGCCGTCGTTGGCGAGCCGGGTGAAGAACTGGCCGAACGCGCGGTCGTAGTCCTTGAGCTGCTGAACATAGCCGGCCTCACCGGGGCCGTAGGCGACGTGGATGTTGCCCGAGTTGCCATGGTTGTCATGGGCATCGGAGATGTAGGCGTAGGTGACCGGGACGCCCGCCTCCTGCATCGCCGCGACGTAGCCGAGGGAGTTGGTCGCGACCATGCCGTCGAAGCCCGGGAAGCCCTTGTGGTTGTTGAAGTCGGTGATCGGGTTGCCATCGAGATTGACCGGCGTCCCGCCGCTGAAGATCTGCGGATCGACATATTTCGCACCGAACAGGCCGCGGTAGCCCGTATAGCCACCCGCTTCGTCCGGCAGCGGATCGGGCCGGCCGTTGTTCGCGACGCCACAGAGGCTGGAGTCCGCCGCGCAGTGCACGCCGATGCCCACGAAGTCCGCGAAGGACTGGGTACCGGCGGCGCCGCCATCGCCCTTCACCTCGGTCGCCTCCGGCGAGGGGGAACCGAAGACCGTTGGGATGTCGATCACCGTGTTCTCGAGGATCGTGTTCGCGGTCGCGACCGCGCCGAAGTTGCAGCCGGCGCGGGTGTATGGAACCCACGGCGCCGGGGCGATCTTGCCGTTCTCGTTGATCATCTCCGGCGAGAAGTCGGTCTGCGTCGCCGTCCCGCCGGGATCGAAGATCGGGGCCGTCCAGTACGCGAACGACACGCCAGTGCGGGTCCCGCCGGCCGGGGTGAAGTAGCGGAAGCTGTTCGAGACGGGCTGGCCCATTCGGTCGGGGTACACCCCCGTCAGCGAGGTCAGGATGCCCGTGCCCGTGTGCGAGATCAGGGCCGTGTGATCGTTCGTCAGGAGCGTCCCGTTGTTGCGGATGAAGTTGAGGAGGTTGGGCATCTGCTCCAGGTCGGAATGGACATTCGGGTCGTCACGCCTGAAGTGCGTGTTGTCGAACTGGATGTAGATCACGTGCTGGATGTTGTCGCCGTAGGAGTGCAGGTCGCACCCGTCGGAGGCGCGCGCGACCTGCCCGGCGTGGCCCGGCGCGAGGGGTGCCGAGACGATTGCCGCGGTCGCGAGGGCGAGCGCGGTGGCGGCGGTGGCGAGGCGCCGAACCACGAATCGAACCTGAGCCATGTCGAACCTCCCGACGTGTTGGTCGGCCCGAGATTAGGCGCGATCTGTTGGCGTCCCCATAACGGGGCGTAACGGGGACGTTGCAACGAGCGGTTGATCGCTTTCGACCTCGTTGATCGGCGGGTGAGCGGCGCTCGACAGACTCGCGCGATGGCAGGTCACCCGGCCGTCGTCGGGCGCCTCGGTCGCCTCCAGGCTGATCAGCGGCGGGCGGCGACGGCGCCGCCGGGCCCCGTCCTGTGCGTGGCCCCGGCGGGCTCGGGCAAGACCACGACGCTCGTGGCGAGGATCGCCTGGCTCATCGACGAAGGCGTCGCGCCGGAGACGATCTGCGCGATCACGTTCAATCGTCGAGCGGCGGACGAGCTGCGCGAGCGGGTCGGTGTGGCGCTTCAGCCGTTCGGCCACGATCTCGCCCCGAGGCTCCGGATCCGCACGTTCCACGCACTCGGGCTGGAGATCCTGCGCGAGGCCGGCGAACGGGTGGAGCCCTTGCTCGATCGAGAGGAGCTCCTGCGGGTCGTCCGGCCCGAGGCGAGCCCGGCCGAGCGGCGGCGGCTCGACACGCTGATGTCGCGCTTCAAGCTGGACCTCGACGTCGATCCGGCCGTAGTCGAGGCGGACCCGGAGGCGGGACCCGTCGCACGCACGTACGCGGCATACGAGG
Source organism: uncultured Anaerolinea sp. (assembly GCA_964468305.1). Taxonomy (GTDB): domain Bacteria; phylum Chloroflexota; class Limnocylindria; order Limnocylindrales; family CSP1-4; genus UBA5189. Next base: position 7,086 of record CAYXVP010000099.1, read on the forward strand.
CCGAGATCCGGCGGCGCGGGGGCCTCGACTTCGACGACCTCGTCGCCCGCGCCCTGCGCCTTCTCGAGCGGGACGCCGCGGTCAGCCAGGCGTGGCGCGCGCGGTGCGCGCACCTGCTCGTCGACGAGGCACAGGACCTCGACCGCGCCCAGCTGCGGATGGCGCTCCTGCTCGCCGCGCCGGCGAATCGAATCTTCCTGGTCGGCGACGACGACCAGTCGATCTACGGCTGGCGCCTCGCCGATGTGCGGCGGCTGCTTGGTCTTGCCGATGCCGCGCTGCCCGACCTGCTGCGGGTCGATCTCGAGACGAACTACCGCTGCCCGGCCCCCGTGCTCGCCCGCGCGGTCCGGCTGGTGGAGCACAACGTGGAGCGGTTCGCGAAGGTCATCCGAGCGGGGCCGGCGGCGGAGGGCCGGCTCATCCTTGCCGCGTCGGCGGCCGACGACGCGGACCGGGCGGAAGCGGTCCTCGCGTCATGGGGCGCCGACGACGGCACGCGCGCCGTCCTCGCCCGCACCAACCGGGAGCTCCTCC
>CAYXVP010000100.1:0-7582 GCA_964468305.1 uncultured Anaerolinea sp.
GGAGCGATGGCGCACCTTCGAATTTCCGGGGGAGCCGCGGCGCCGGGCATCGCCCGGGGTCGCTGGGCGGAGCTCACGACGCCGGAGGCCCCCGCACCGCGACCCATCCGTTCATCTGAGGTCGCCGTGGAGGCCGCGCTGCTGCGAGATGCGGCGAAGGCTGCGTCGCGCGAGCTTCGCGACCTCGCCGCGACGGTCCGTGACGCCGGCCACGGCGACGAATCCGCCATCTTTCTGGCGCAAGCGGCGATCGCGCGCGATCCCGACATCATCGACGCGGCAGTCGCGGCGATCGAGCGCGATCTGGTCGACGCGATCGGCGGACTGGCCATCGCCGCCCGGGCGACCGCGGAGCGCATCGCGGCGCTCGACGACGAGCTGCTCCGCGGGCGGGCGGCCGACGTGCGCGACGTCGCCGATCGGATCGCGCGTCGGATCGTCGGCATCGCAACCGACGGCGCCCAGCTCGCCGCTCCGGCCATCGTGGTCGCCGCTGACCTGCCCCCGTCGGTGACGGCGACGCTGCCCCGTGACCGCGTCCTCGGGATCGCCCTGGAGGGGGCGTCGCCGACGGCGCACGCCGCGATCCTGGCGCGGGCCTACGGCATCCCTGCGATCGTTTCGGCAGAGGGTCTCGTCGCGGCGGTCCGAGCGGCCGGACCGGACGTCGAGCTCGCGATCGACGGGTCGACGGGCGAGGCGGTCGTCGATCCCGACTCGGCCGAACGGGCGCGCTTCGATGCCCTCGCCGCGGGTGCGGTGGAGGCACGGGCGCGGGACCTCGCCGAGGCGCACGATCCGACCGTGACCTTCGATGGGGTGGAGGTCACGCTCCTCGCCAACATCGGCGGCCCGGATGAGAGCGCCGATGCCCTCCGCCTCGGCGCACGAGGGGTTGGCCTCTTCCGCACCGAGTTCCTCTTTCTCGAGCGATCCGCGCCGCCGTCGGAGGCGGAGCAGGAGGCCGCGTATCGGAACGTCGTCGAGGCGTTCGGCGGCCTGCCCGTCACGATTCGCCTGCTCGACGTCGGCGGCGACAAGCAGATCCCGTACCTCGACCAGCCGCGCGAGGAGAACCCGTTCCTCGGCGTTCGCGCGCTCCGCCTCGCGGGGAAGCGCCCGGACCTGTTCATCACCCAGCTCCGCGCCTGCCTGCGGGCGGCCGTGGCCGGCCCGGTCAAGGTGATGGCCCCGATGATCGCGGACGCGTCCGACGCCGCCCGGCTGCATGAGCTCGCGCACGACGCGCGCGACTCCCTGGATCGTGACGGGCTCGCCTACGGGGACGTCGCCCTGGGCGTGATGCTCGAGATCCCGTCGGCGGTCCTCACCGGCGATGCCTACCTCGACCAGCTCGCGTTCGCGAGCCTCGGCACCAACGACCTGCTCCAGTACACGCTGGCCGCGGATCGAGGCAATGCCGCCCTGCACCGGTATCGCGACTCCCTCCACCCGGCCCTCTTGCGTCTGGTTCGCGAGGCGGTCGAGGCGTGCGGGCGGGCGGGCGTGGACCTGTCGGTCTGCGGCGAGATGGCGGGCGATCCGGCCGCGGCCCTTGCGCTCGTCGGACTTGGGATCAGGCAGCTGAGCATGAGCGCCCCTGGCCTCGCTGCAGTGCGTCGGGCCATCCGTCGCGCCGAGGCCGGCGCGCTCGAGGCGGCCGCGAGCGCCGCACTGCGGGACCCTGGCGCGGCCGAGGCTCGGGCTCGGTTTGACGCGCTGATGGCAGAGGCCGTCGCCGGCGCCGGGTTGGTGGCGGCCGGCGGCTGAGCGTTCGGCCCGGTTCGGCGACAATCCAGCCCGTGGGCGAGCACGTCAGGCACCGGACCGGCGAGGCCGCCACGGCAATCGTCGAGAATCCGCCGGCCGGCCATCCCTTCGCGGCCGACATCGAGGCCGAGCGCACGGGCTGGTACGAGATGGTCGGCCTCGTCCGCCAGCTCACCCCCGAGGAGTGCCTCGAGCCCGGCTACTACCGCGATCCCGACTGGACGGTGCGCGACGTCGTGGGTCACCTCGGGACGTGGTTGGCCGAGGCCGAGCGACAGTTCGAGCGCATGATCGGCGGCACCTACGAGGGCCACGACGTCGATGTCGACGCCCTCAACGCGATCTTCCTCGAGGCCATGGCCGACCAGCCGTGGAGCGTCGCGTGGCTCCAGGCGAACGGTGGTCGGACCCGGATGCTCGAGGCCTGGTTCGCGCTCGGCCAGCAGACCGAGGAGGCTGCCTGGTGGGTGCGCAAGGCCGGTGCCGACCACTACGCCGAGCACCTTCCCCGACTGCGCGACTGGGTCGCGGAGCTGGTGGCACGCCGGGCGCCGTCCTAACGGTCGTGGCGACACCACGGTGTTGCACATTGACAACGCGGTGTAACTCAGGTTACATGCCCACGGTGGCATGTGGCCGGCGCCCGGGAACGCCGGCGAGGGAAGGCACGAGGAGAAGGGCGTGATCAAGACCGCAGTCCAGCTCCCGGCGGGACGAGCCCTCGACCACACCGGTCGAGACCTCGATCATACGGGTCGGAATCTCGACCACACCGGTAGGGACCTCGATCACACGGGTCGCAATCTCGACCACACCGGTCGAGACCTCGATCATACGGGTCGGAATCTCGACCATACGGGTCGGCGAACGAGTCGCTAGCGTCCAGCCTTCGACCGGATCACCCGAAGGCCTTCGGCGGCGGTGCCGCCGGGGCGTGCACGCGCTGAGTCCGATCGTCGAGCCGCGCACTCATTGATCGAAATGCCGGCAGGGCGCTCGCCCGGTCGGCCTTCTCGCGGTTGAGCTCGGCAGAGGAGACAGGGAGTCGACGTGCGAGTCGAGCTGGTCCTGATGCCGTGGTATACGCCGGACGGCCCCTCGCCGGCCCTCGGGGTGGTCGCCGCCGCGCTCCGGCTGCGAAGGCCGAAAGATGTCGTCGTGGAGCGGTACGCGAACCTGGAGTGGGCCGATTACGCGGCGCGCGAGTCCGGCGGTGAGCTGGACCTCGCCGCCTGCATGGAGATCGTCGACAACGGGTTCACGCACAGCATCGGCGACTGGATCTTCTCCAACGCCCTGCACGATGTCGAGGCGTGGAACGTCGAGGCCTACAGCGCCTACCTGGAGGGCGTCGGCCGCAATCCGAGTCGCGCGGTGGCGTTCCACCGCTTTGCGCCCGGGTTCGTTCGCGCCGTGGCGGAGGAGATCCTCGAGGCCGACCCGGACGTCGTCGGCTTCAGCTCGACCTACAACCAGAACGTCCCGTCGCTCGCCCTGGCCCGCGAGCTCAAGGACCGCCGGCCCGGCCTGATCGTCGTCTTCGGCGGCGCGAACTGCCAGCCGCCGCAGGGCGCCGCCCTGCAACGAAACTTCCCATTCGTCGACTACGTGATCGCCGGCGAGGGCGAGCTGGCCCTCCCGGCGCTGCTGGATGCCATCGAGTCGCGGGCCACGCCGATCAGCGTTCCCGGTGTCTCGAGCCTGGTCGATGGGCGCCAGGTCACGACGCCGCCGCGGATGATGCAGATGAGCGAGTCGCCGACTCCCTCATACGACGCCTACTTCGACCGGTTCGCGACCTCGACCCTGAACGGCCGGATCGGCCAGTACCTGATCGTCGAGACTTCCCGCGGCTGCTGGTGGGGTGCAAAGCACCAGTGCACGTTCTGCGGTCTCGGCGACCTGGAGTACCGCAGCAAGGGTCCCGAACAGGCCTTCGACGAGATCCGAGCCCTGCTCTCCCGCCACCAGATCCTCGACATGATCATGACCGACAACATCATCGAGATGGGCTACTTCCGGACCCTCCTGCCGCGACTCATCGCCGAGGACTGGGACCTGCGGATGGTCTACTCGATCAAGGCCAACCTCGACCGCTCGCGGCTCGAGCTCATGCGCCTCGCCGGGGCGTTCCACGTCCAGCCCGGGATCGAAAGCCTCGCCTCGTCCACCTTGCGTCGGATGAGCAAGGGCGTCACGGCCTCCCAGAACGTCCAGCTGCTGCGGGACTGCCGCGAGCTGGGGCTGGAGGTCGGCTGGAGCCAGCTCTACGGCTTCCCGGGCGAGACCGCTGCCGACTACGCGCCCGTCGTCGCCCAGGCGCCCGCGCTCGTCCACCTGCCGCCGCCGCTCGGCGCCTTCCGCATCTCGCTCGAGCGCTACAGCCCCCTCTTCGAGGCGGGCTCGAGCGTGTTCGACTGGGTCCGCCCGGCGGACTGCTACCGGTTCATCTACGGCGACGTCGACCTCGCGGACATGGTCTACATCTATGACTACGCGTCTGCGGGGATCGGTGGCGAGGCGGAGCAGGAGCTCGTTGACGCCATCGAGGCGTGGCGGAATGGCGGCGGTCAGAGCAGCCTCGAGGCCCGCCGCATGGACGGCGTCATCGCCATCCTCGACCGCCGGCTGGGCTGGCCCGCCAGGGACATCGTGATCGCCGACCCTGCGCAGGTCGCGGCCTACGACAGCCTTCGGGTCGCGACGAGCCCCGAAGGGCTCGCCCGGCGCCTCGCCGCCAGGGGCATCGAGGTCGACGTCGCGCGCCTTCGGTGGTGGCTTGGCGGCTGGCGCAGGGCGGGCCTCGTCTTCGAGGACGAGGACCGTTTCGTCGCCCTGGCGACCGAGACGGTCGCGCCCATGCCGTCGGCCGGGACGTTCGAGTGGCGCCGTGGGCCGGATTTCGCCATCGTCCGCGACAGCCGCCAACCCGGACGGATCCTGCGCCACGTCGTCGACGGGTCCGAGTTCGAGGCACTCGACGCTATCGCCGCGGGACGCCGGATCGATGGCCGGCTCCGAGAGCCCGCCGAGAACCTCATCGGCGCCGGCCTGGCCGAGCGCGACGAGGAGGGTCTTCGTCTCCTGCCCGTGCGCAAGCGGTCCGGGCCTGCGGAGCTGTCCCGGTTCACATCGCCGGTGCTCTTCGGGCACCTGGACGCGTCGAACGTGAGCTCGCTGCCGGTGATCCAGGTCGGCTAGGGCTTCGTCACGCCTCCGCCGGCGGCACGTCCTGGCCCACGACGGGCGCCGACATCGTCACGACCCACGGGATGCTCGCGAGTCCGGCGAGCGCGCCGATGGCAATCGCCCAATGCAGCCCGACGACCGAGCCGAGCACGCCACCGAGAATCGCGCCCGCCGCGGGACCCACGCCGAACATCAGGAAGCGGGCCGTCGCGTTGATCCGGCCGGCGAGGACGGGACCGGCGATCTCCTGGCGGAGGCTGATCGCGTTGACGTCCCAGATGAGCGCGAAACCCTCCATGCCGGCGTAGGCGAGCGCGAGGACCCAGAGGGCGGTTGCCGGCGTCGCCAGCGGCAGGAGCAGGGCGAAGCCGGCGATGCCGGCCATCCCGATGATCAGGGCGCCCTTCACGCCGATTCGCCGGGCGACCGGTCCGCTGAGGCGAGCGCCCACGACGGCGGCGACGCCACCGGTGGCGAAGACCAGGCCGACGTCGGCCGCCGACAGGCCGAGCTCGGAGACCGCGTAGAGGACGATCACGCTGCTCCAGATCCAGCGGGTGAAGTTGACGGTCGTACCGGCGCCCACGGTGGCTCGCAGGCTGGGGTCGCGCCAGACCGCCGCCAGCCCGGTCCGGATCTGTTCCGAGGCCGGGCGAGCAGAGCGTTCCGGAGTCTCCGTGACCCTGATCGTGCGGATCGCCGCGGCGCTGGCGAGATAGGACGCGGCGTCGACCGCGACCGCGATCGGCGCCCACAACCAGGCGGCGAGGAGGCCGCCGAGCCCGGGTCCGATCACGCCCGCCGCGCTCGCGGTCGCCTCGAGCCTGGCGTTCGCCGCCACTAGGCCGGAGCGCGAGACGACGGTCGGCAAGAAGGCGAGGTAGCCGACGTCGAAGAAGACGTTGCCGACGCCGGCGATCAGCACCGCCGCGATGAGCAACGGCATCGACAGCACATTGAGGAGGAAGGCAATCGGGATCAGGGCGAACACGATCGCGCGGACGAGATCTGCTCGGACGAGGACGCCCTGGCGCCTGACGCGATCGACGAGGACGCCTGCCGGCAGGGCGACGAGGACCCAGGGCAGGTACCGCGCGACGGCGAGCCACGAGAACTCGAAGGGCGACGCGGCCAGCGCGGTCGCGGTCAGGGGGATCGCCACGAGCGAGACCCCCGTCCCGACCTCGGAGATCCCCAGGGCCAGCCAGAGCCGACGAAATTGCCCGAGCCCCCGTGGTCCGTCCAGGTCCACTCCTCCCGACGCGTTGCCGCTTTGCCCAAATGATGGACGCGCTCCGGGGCTCAGTGCTGGACGTCGTCTCCGGGCCACGTGTCCGGCAGGAGGTAGCCCTCCGGGAACGGATCCGTCGGGTCCAGGAGCACGCGGGTCACGCCCGTGATCCAGGCACTGCCCTTGATCGCGGGGACGATCCCGATCCGGGCTCCGGCTGTGACTTCCCGGACGATCCTGCCGTCGAAGGTCGAGCCGATGACCGACGCGTGGGTCATCGCGTCGCCGACGCGCATCCGGCCGCGGGCGTGGAGCGCGGCGATCCTGGCCGACAGCCCGGTCCCGGTCGCGGACCGATCGAGCCGGCCTGGCGCGACCACGACCGCGTTCTTCGAGACCCGGCCGTTGCCCTGCCACGGCTCCGCGATCTCGACGATGCTGATCTCCGCGATCTCGAGGTTCTCGGGATGGATCGGGTGGAGCTGCTCCCGGGCGGCCGCGTGGATCCGCGTGCCCACGGCCGACAGGTCGCGCGCCTCCGACGGGACCAGCTCGAAGCCAAGCCGGGCGGCGTCGGCGATGGCGTACCACATGCCGCCGAACGAGACGTCGACGAGGATCGTGCCGAGGCCCGCGACCTCCACGGGGGCGTCGAGCCGATCGACGAAGCAGGACACGTTCTCGAGCTCGACCCACTCGGCCTTGCCGCCACGACAGGCCGCGGTGATGTCGATCGCGCCACCGGGCGCCTCGAGGCGGAACGTCGTGACCGGCTCGCGCATCTCGACCATGCCCGTTTCGAGCAGCACGGTCGCGACACAGATCGTGTTCGAGCCCGACATCGCCGGGTACTCGGTCGGCTCCATGATCACGTAGCCGAACGCGCAGTCCGGGCGTTTCGACGGCAGGACGATGTTCGAGTGGACCGCGACGCTCCCGCGCGGCTCGTGGAGGAGCAGCTTCCGGATCGAATCGTCGGCCCGGATCTCCTGCATCTGCTCGAACACGGTCGCGCCCGGCGGGGCCTCGACGCCGCCGACGATCACGTTCCCGATCTCGCCTCCGGCGTGGCAGCCGACGACGGTCAGGACCGGCCGCGCGGGTTGCCAGCTGATGGTGTCGAGCGGATCGGGGTCGACCTTCTCGGTGCGCATGGCGCGCTAACAGTACGATCGGGAGGACATGTCGCACGCGACACCCCGGCGACTCGCGAGGTGCCTCGTGATCGGGACGCCGCCGCCGGTCATTCCCGTCACCGCGGACTTCTCGCAGGCCTGAGCAGTCCCTTTTGCGTGTTTGACGCGCCCCTGCCGAGACCGTAGCCTGACGCGACAACTGAAGACGCTTATCAAGAGTGGTGGAGGGACCGGCCCGATGAAGCCACGACAACCT
>CAYXVP010000101.1:0-7562 GCA_964468305.1 uncultured Anaerolinea sp.
GCCGCGGTCGTGAGCAGCAGGAAGTAGCGACCAAACGCCTCCGCGGCCATGACAACGGCCTTGTAGCCGCCAACGTTGGCCTGCGACGACAGCGCATCCATCGTCTGCGCCCGCGAGAGCGTGCGTGGGATTGCATCGAGACTGATCGCGGTCACGCCGGCGCTGGCCAGCCGCTCCATCAGCTTCGGATCGAGCAGCGGCTGGAGCAGCCCGATGACCGCCTGGCCCTTGCGCAGCCGCATCGCCTCGTCATCGCTCGGCTTCTGGACGCGGAGCACGACGTCGGCCGACGTGTACAGGTCGTCACGGCTGACGACCTTTGCGCCCGCCGCCTCGTAGGCGCTGTCGGGGATCAGCGCTCCGACCCCCGCGCCCCGCTCGACGAGGACCTCGACCCCGGCCGCGGTGAGCTTCCCGAGCGCGTCCGGCACGAGGGCGACGCGTCGCTCTCCGGGGGCGGTCTCGCGTGCCACTCCGATGATCACGGGGCGGAAGTCTATCGGCCGAAGCGTCCATCGTGTCGTCCGGTGCCAGGCGGGCGATCATGTGCTGCCCGATCGCTCACCGGAGGCTCGACATGATCCCAGTCGCCCGCTTGAACCACGCAGTCCTGTTCGTCCGCGACGCCCAGGTTGCCGCGGACTTCTACGCCGGGTTGTTCGGCTTCGAGATCGTCGCGAACGAGGCTGGCGGCCGGGCCGTATTCATGCGCGCTGGCGGCGGCGAGAACCACCATGATCTCGGGCTGTTCTCGGTCGGCCCTGCGGCGCCGCGCCCGCTGCGCGGCTCGACCGGCTTGTACCACCTCGCCTGGGAGGTGCCGAGGATCGAGGACCTGGCTGCCGCAGCGCGGGAGCTGTCGGCCGTCGGGGCGCTCGGCGGTGCGAGCGACCATGGCGTGTCGAAGTCGCTCTACGGCGCCGATCCCGACGGCAACGAGTTCGAGATCATGTGGCGGGTCCCGCGGGAGTCCTGGGGCGAGGCCGAGCACGGCGCCGGCGGAATCAAAGCGCTCGATCTGGAGGCCGAGATTCGCCGCTGGGGTGCGAGCAGGGGACCGGTCGCCTAGGGGCGCAGTGCTGGGTGGCTCGGCTACAGCGTCGCGCCGCCGGCCGCGACGAGCATGAGCGTCATCACGTAGACGTGGCCGATGGCGCTCCACAGGATCGAGCCGGTTCGCCAGTCCAGCCAGGCGAAGATCGAGCCGCCGACGAACGTCGACCACAGCTCGAGGTCCGGCTTGCCGATGTGGGTCAGGACGAACGGGACCTGCACGACGACCAGGGCGAGGGGCCCGATCCGCCGCCACAGCGCGAACATCAGAAAGCCGCGCAGCAGGAACTCCGCCGGGATGAGCTCGGCCACGCCGTTGACCAGCCGCTCGCCGAGCGGCGCGCTCGCGGCGCCGTAGTAGCCGCGGAACTCGGGCAGTGCGGCAAGGCCGACGATGATCGGCGTCATCACCATGAGGCCCGCGACGAGCAGGGCCAGGCCCCAGCGCCAGTCGCCGAGGCGAAGCGCGTAGCGGCCGGGGCTGTCCCGGAAGCCCAGCACGACGACGCCGAGCGGAACCAGGAGGAACAGCGTGAACCGTCCGACGTTGACCGCTTCCTGGCCGGCGACCGGGCCGGCCGGGACGAGCAGGTGGAGCCGATCGGCGACCACGACCGCGGTCGTGATGAGGATCGCCGCAGAGGCGCGGATCGGGAAGGCGAGGCCGAAGAGCCGGAGATCCGCGAGATCGGTTGCGTCCGGCGGGTAGCTCGGCCCGGCGATGGCGCGCGCGTACAGGTCCCCGAGACGCTCCAGCAAGGCCGCCCTAGCTCGCGCTGCCGACCGGTTCCAGCGGCGCGGGCCACGCGCCGGCGCCGCCCTCGGCCACGAGGCGGACTTCACGCCCCGCCTTGTCGAGGATGCTCGCGGCCATGGACGCCCGGTGGCCGGAGCGGCAGAAGACGGTGATGCGCTCGCCCGCCGGCAGCTCGTCGACGCGGGCCGCCAGGTCGGCTACGAAGATCTGGCGCGAGCCGGGCACGACGCCCTCGTCCTGCCACTCGATCGGCTGGCGAACGTCGAGGAGGACGCCATCGGTCGGCCCCGCCGCCCGTTCCTCGCCGAGCTGGCGCATCGTCGTCGTGGCGTAGCTGGCCAGCGGCCGGCCGGATCCAGCCCAGGCGCCCACCCCGCCCTCGAGCCAGCCGGGGACCCGCTCGTAGCCGACCCGCAGGAGCTCGGTGGTCGCCTCTTCGAGCGCGTCGCGAGCCTCCGGGAGGACGAGCAGCACCGGTTCGGCGAACGGCACGAGCCAGCCGACGTAGCCCGGGAACGCATCCCGCAGCTCGATGTTGAGCGAGCCCCGGATGTGGCCGCGGGCAAAGTCCTCGCGGCCGCGCCCGTCGACGATGGTGACCCCGGCGGCGGCCTTCGTCTCGAACGCCGCCGGGTCGAGCGCCGGCGGGAGGGTCAGCCGGCCCAGCACCCGCGGGCCACGCCGGTTGATCGCGGCCATGTGCGCGTAGTAGGCGGGCACGCGGCCGAGCCCGGCCAGCGCCTCGATCCGGAATTCGTCCGGATCCGCGTCGGCCAGCCGGAATGTCGGATTCGCGAACTCCTCCGCCGCGATCGTCGTCGTTCGCTGCCGGCCAAGCGGACCGGCGCCGCAGAAGGAGCCGGCGCCGTGCGTCGGCAGCACCTTCGTCGAGGCCGGCAGCTCGGCGAGCCGCTGCAGGCTGCGCTGCTGGTCGCGCGTGAGCGCCTCGGTCAGCGCCGGCCCCAGCAGGTCCGTCCGGCCGACCGACCCGACGAGCAGGCTGCCGCCCGTGAAGACCGCGGTCGGCGCGTCCAGGCGTTCGAGATTGGTGACGACCCAGGCGAGGTGCTCGACGGTGTGGCCCGGCGTGGCCCAGGCGGTCAGCCGCAGCCCGCCGATCTCGACGCCGTCGCCCTCGTCGACGGGCCGATGCTCGAACTCGTAGCGGCCGCGGGCCGGAGCAACGATCTCGGCCGCGGTGGCCGCGCGCGCCTCGAGCGCGCCCGACAAGTAGTCGTTGTGGACGTGCGTCTCGAGCACGTGACGGATGCGCCAGCCGCGTACCCGCGCCGCCTCGACGAACCGCCACGCATCGCGCTGCGGGTCGACCAGGACGGCCTCGCGTCCGCTCGCGAGGAGGTACGAGTTGTCGCCCAGCCCCGGCGTATGGAACAGCTCGAGGTCCATCGGAGCGCATCGTGCCACGCCCGATCCGCGGCGTCGCGGTCCCGCGCACGCCGCCCGTCGCGCCCGCGCTCGTACCATTCGCAACGATGGCGAAGATCGGCTACGCGGCGATGCTCGAGCAGTTCCATCCGACGGACCTGCTCGACTGGTGCGCCGAGGCCGAGGGCGCCGGCTTCGAGGCCGGCTTCATGGTCTCCGAGCACTTTCATCCGTGGACGCCGCAGCAGGGCCAGTCCGCGTTTGCCTGGAGCTTCATGGGCGCGCTCGGGCAGCGCACCTCGCTGCGGTTCGGGACGGCGGTGACGTTCCCCGGCTTCCGCTATCACCCGGCGGTGGTGGCCCATGCGGCGGCGACGCTCGGCGCCATGTATCCGGGCCGCTTCTGGCTCGGTCTCGGCGCCGGAGAGGCGCTCAACGAACACATCCTCGGGCTCGCGTGGCCGGAGGTGAACGTCCGCTCTGAGATGCTGTTCGAGTCCATCGAGATCATCTCGAAGCTGTTCGAGGGTGGCGTCGTCAGGCACCGCGGCAAGCATTTCCAGCTCGAGAGCGCAAAGCTCTACACACGCCCCGACATCCCGCTGCCGATCTACGTCGCGACCTCGGGCCCGGTGAATGCCAAGAAGACCGGCAAGTATGCGCAGGGCATGATCACGGTCGGCGCCGCCGACGAGAAGATCAAGCTCCTGTGGATGGCCTGCGACGAGGGCTGCGCCGAGGTCGGCAAGCCCAGCGTCCCGAAGCTCCTGCAGCTCCACGTCAGCTGGGCCGGAACGGACGACGAGGCGGAGCAGAACGCTCTGCGCGAATGGCCGAACGGGGGCATGCCCTTCCCGAAGCAGGACATCAAGAACCCCGAGGACTTTGCGGCGATGGCGAAGCTCGTTCGGCCGGGGGACTTCAAGAATCGCGTCCTGATCAGCTCGGATCTCGAAGAGCACGCGCGCGAGATCCAGCGCTACGTGGACATGGGTTTCGACGAGATCCACCTCCACAACGTCGGTCGCAACCAGTCCGAGTTCATCGCGGCATTCGGCCGGGAGGTGCTGCCGAACCTGCGCCTCGGGACACCGAGTCCGGCCACGAGCCTCGCCGCCACCTGATCCGCCGACCGGGACGTTGGTCCGTGCCGCGCTCGCCTGAGCCACCCTTGCTGCACTGTTGACGAGCCTGCTGCCGGCCCTGCTGGTCTGGGCATCGGTCGGTACGCACAGCATCCGGGTCGTTGCCATCGGCGGTGGTCGGGGCGACGTCGCCGCGATCGGCGTCATCCGCTGACGTTCCGCGGCAGGTCCCGCGCGATTCGCCGCGCCCGCCCGATGACCGCGAGGAACTCGCGAAGGTGGCGCAGCGGGCGGATGTGGCTCGGCGCGTTGCCATAGATCGTACGAATCGGGACCCACTCGATCTCCCAGCCCTCGCGCAGGCACAACGCGATCATCTCGACCTCGAAGGCGAAGCCTGACTCGATGCTGTCGAGCGTCGCCGACATCAGCCGGGGACCGACGAGCCTGTAACCCGACTGGTTGTCGTCGATCCAGCGCCCGAGCGCCAGCGACAGCGTGACCGTCCCGACCCAGTTCGAGAGCCGCCGCAGCGGTGGCATTCGCCGGAAGTCGCGGCGGCCGACGATGAGCTCCGTGGCCTCGCCGGCCAGCGTCCGGCGCGCACGTGCCTCGAGGAACCCGGGCAGCTCCGCGGGGTCGTGCTGGCCGTCGGCGTCGAGCGTGACGACGGCCTCGGCGCCCTCCGCGAGGGCGGCCCGGAAACCGGCCCGCAGCGCCGCGCCCTTGCCCTGGTTCGGGGCCTCCCGTAGCACGCGCGCGCCGGCCCGCTCGGCGACCGCGGCGGTGTTGTCGCGGGAGCCGTCGTCCACCACCAGGGCCGGCAGATGGCGCAACGCGCTCGATACCACCGCGCCGATGCGCGGCGCCTCGTCATGGGCCGGGATGAGCGCGAGGATCCTGCCCCGCGGCGGTGTCTCGACCGTTGCCACCGGCCGATCCTAGGAGACCGAGGGTCGGCTTACGTTCCCGTGTACGTGACCGCGTCGAAGGTGTCGAACCGGTAGCGGTCGAGATCGACCCTGCCGCTGATGCCGGGGACGATGCCATCGCTCGTGTACTGCCAGAAGGTCCACGAGTGACCGCCCCAGTTGCTCGCCGGGACGGATGGGTTGGACACGCCCCAGTGGGCGATCCACAGCACCGAATAGCCGTTGTCGGCGAACCAGCGGGTGTTGCTCATGGAGGTCTGCCAGAAGCTCGGGCTCACGTAGATCATCGGCCGCACGCCGAGCCGGTCGTAGACCCGGCCGACCCACGCCTGGACCCACGCGATCAGCTGGGCGTCGGTGAGGCCGCCGCTGCGCTCGAGGTCGAGGGTCGGGATGATCATGCCGGGCTGGTAGCCCGCCGTGTCGACGAACCAGTCCGCCTCCGCGGCGCCGTCGGGGTTGAGGTCCGGTCGGGCGAAGTGATACGCGCCAAGGGCGATGCCGTTGGCCACGGCAGCGGCCTTGTTGGACTCGTAGCGGGGATCTTCGTAGCCGACGCCCTCGGTCGCCTTGGCGATCGCGAAGCGCTTGCCGGCAGCCCTGACCATCGCCCAGTTGATCACGCCTTGCCACTTGGACACGTCCAGGCCCTCGACGAAGCTCGACGCGGTCGCGGTGCGGAACAGGCCGCTCGCCGCGTAGACCTCGGCGACGCCGTAGAGGGAGCTGACGCTCTGCCCGCCGACCGCCGTGATCCGGTACCACTCGGCACCGGCGACGGTCGCGCCGCAGTCGGCGGACCAGGGCCCGCCGGGGAGGGCGTCCGCCGCGGTCACCACGGTGTTCTCGGCGATGATCGCCTGTGTGACGGCGTCGGTCGACGGCGTCGCCCGGAGGCGGACCGAACAGTTGCTGATCACGTCCGCCGTCTCCGGCGTCGGCGTCGGCGTCGGGGTAGGCGTGGGCGTGGGCGTGGGCGGGGGTGGCGGCGGCGGCACGTACCGGAACAGGCCGCGCGCCGCATAGACGACCGATCGGCCGAAGAGCGACGTGGCCGTCCGGCCGTTGATGGACGTGACCTTGAGCCACTGGTTCCCGCTCCTGCCACCGTCGCAACGCGTGGACCAATGACCTCCCGTGACGGCGCCGGTCGCCGTGATGACCGCGCCGCGGGCGACTGTGCGCAGAATCGTCGAGGACGTCGTCGGCTTGACACGGATGTTCGCGGCGCACTTCGCGATCCACTTGGTGGTGCTCGCATCGACCTCGCCGGCGAGGCTCGGCAGGATGACCAGGGCCGCGAACGCGGCCGCCAGGAGCGGCACCCAGGAGCGGTGGACCCGTCGGTGCATTCGCGATCCTCCTCCGACACCGGACGTCTGGCGCACGACCGGCGCTTCCAGCACGATGATGCGAAGGCTGCTTGCGAGTGTCTCTAGCCCTACAGTCCTACCCCGGACCGACCTCGCCGGGCGCGTCGGGGCCGCCGGTACCATCGACGCGATGAGCCCGCCCGGCCCCGCGCCGCGCACCGTCGTCGTCGACGGCCGGACCTTCGAGCGGATCCCGATTCGCACTCCCGTCCTCATGCCCGGCGACGACATCGCCGCGGCCATCCGCGAACACGCCGGCCCGCACCTCCGCGCCGGCGACACCGTCGTCCTGTCCGAGTCCGCCGTCGCGATCATGCAGGGCCGGGCCCGTGACTGGCGGACGATCCACCCAGGCTCGCTTGCCCGGTTCCTGTCGGAACGCGTCACCAAGACGACGTGGGGCACCGGCCTCCGGAGCCCCTACGCGATGCAGTACGCGATCGAGCTGACGGGAGCGCCGCGGATTCTCGCTGCCGGCGTCGCCCACATCGTCGGGCGGCTCCTCGGCAGGAAGGGCTGGTTCTACCTGGTCGCGGGCCTCAACGCCCGAATGATGGACGCCGAGCACACGATGGGCATCGCCGAGTTCTACGAGTGCTGTATCCCCGCCCCGGCCGACCCGCCGGGAACGGCCCGCGCGCTGAAGGCGGCGACCGGCTTCGACATCGCCATCTGCGACATCAACGACATCAACCCGGCCTGGTGCGTGGCCAGCACGTTGCCGGGGGACCGCGTCCGACTGCTCGAGCGCAGCTTCGACGACAACCCGCTGGGCCAGACCGACGAGCAGACCCCGATCGGAATCTGGCGCGAGGCAGCAGCCTCCTGATCGCGCCGGTGGACAGGCCGCGGCCGCGCCGGTACAGTTCGGCGCCTGATGCGCCTCCTCCAGCCCATGACCTGCGCGTGTAGCCGGCGAGAGTCGGCTGCGGCCGGGTTCGGGCGCGTCTGAGGACGAGCCGCACACCCTTCCGGG
>CAYXVP010000102.1:0-7533 GCA_964468305.1 uncultured Anaerolinea sp.
ACTGCATCAGCGCCATCTTGCCGAGTTTGTTGTGCGCCTCGCCCAGCAGCTCCTGCCAGTCCGTCTTGGGTTTCTTGCCGCGCACCAGTTCGCGACAGTGCGCGAGCATGCTCTGCTACTGCGTTGTGGCCTGGTCGAGCTTTCCCTGCGACTCCAGAACATGGCCAAGGTCGTTGTCCACGAAGGCCCATTGCTGGATGAACTCCTTGTCGGGCGCGGAGGCTAGCGGCGTTCGCCGCAGGCTCCGTCGCCACCACGGCCCGGCCGCCCGAGCGTGACCTCCGGCCCCATCGTCGCTCGGGCGCCGAGGGTCGCATCGAGCACCGCGCGCATTGCCGCTCGAGGTGCCCCGGCGCCGGAGCGGGTCCATCTGTCGCAGGGCGCACACGACCGTCTCGTCGCCGAGCTCGACCTGCTCACCCGCGTCAAGCGGCGCGAGGTGGTCGATCGCATCAGGACGGCGCGCGAGCACGGTGATCTCAAGGAGAACGCGGAGTACCACGCGGCTCGCGAGGAGCAGTCGTTTCTCGAGGGGCGGGTTCAGGCCCTCGAGGACCGCCTCCGGCGTGCCGTCGTCGTCGACGAGACGGCCACCGGCCGGGTCGTGATCGGCTCGACCGTGAAGGTCGAGATCGGCGGCGAGGAGCTGACGTATTCGATCGTCGGGAGCGCCGAGGCCGACCCCGCCAACGGCAAGCTCAGCAGCGTCTCGCCCGTCGGCGCCGCCCTCCTCGGCGCGGCTGCGGGTGCCGAGGTCGACGTGCGGACGCCGCGCGGGGCCGTGCGCTATCGGGTGCTGTCGGTCGACTGACCCAGCGAGTCGACGAATGCACGGACGCGATCCAGGGCATCGTCGAGAACGGGCCGCAAGGTGTGCCCGAGTCGTGGGTAGGTCACCAGCTCCGCGTCGGCGAGCAGCCCGACGGCTACTCGCAGGAGCTCGATCCGGGCGAAGGGGTCGGCCTCGCCCGACAGCAGCAGCACCCGGCAGGCGATCACCGACCAGTGGGCCACCCGGGCCTCGGTCCGTTCGGGCCGGCCCGGCGGGTGGAGGGGGTAGCTGAACAGGACGAGCCCGCCGTAGCCAGCACCCCCCGCGGCGGCGAGGCTCGCTACCCGACCGCCGAACGAGTGCCCGCCCGCGACGGTTCTCGGGCCGTCCGGCACGGCGGCGTACCAGGCGGGGACGGCGTCCTCGGCCCTGCGCCTGGGCAGGTCGACCGCGTCAGCGGTCAAACCGCGGCGCCGCAGGCCCTCGACGAACGGGGCCATGCTCGCGGCCGTGCCGCTGGCGCCGTGGCCGAGGTAGACGTGCGTCACAGCTCGCGCCGGCGGAGCTGCAGGACGGCGAGGCCAAGCACGAGCACGACCCAGACCACGCTCCACGCGACGATCGCCGGCGGTGGGCCGCTGGCGGCGAAGAACGGGCTGCCGGTGGCGACGAACTCGCCCCCTGCCGCGCCGATGACGAACGACGGCTCGAGGCCGTAGACGACGCCCTGCCAAAGGGCATCCGTGGGCAGCAGGACGTGCGAGGCGTCGCTGATACCGATCAGCGTTGTCGCGCCGACGACGACGCCGACCTTGCCGAGCACCCCCGCCAGCCACGCCAGCCCGTATGCCACGACAGCGATCGCGCCGCCGGCGATCGGTGGCAGGCGGGTCGACAGCAGGACGGTCAGCGCCAACAGCACGAGCGCCTGGCCCGCGAGGTAGGCCACGGGCAGGATCGGGTCGGGCGCGAGGTAGCCCGAGATCATCCCCACGACGCCCATCGCGGACGCCCCGGACACGATCGCGTAGCCGACGATCACGATCGCGAGCCCGAGCCATCGGCCGAGCAGATACGAGCTGCGGCGCAACGGCCGGGCGAGCATCGCCTGGGCGATCCCGCTCTCGAGGTCCGTGGCAATGGCCGGCGAGCCGAAGAAGGCCGCGGTCATCACCAGCACGAACCCGAACATGAACGCGATGAAGATCAGCACCTGGGAGACGGCGAACTTCACCTCCAGATCGGTGACGCCGTTGTCTCGGGCCGCGGTGATCAGGCTCGACACGCCCCAGGCGGTCAGCGAGACCGCGATCGCGGCGAGGATGACCAGCACCCACAGGACGCGCCGGCGCGCCGCCTCGCCGATCGTGAGCCGGGCGATCGTCAGCACGGCTCAGTCGCCCGGCTCTGGTGGCAGCCCGGCCGGCGGACGCTCGCGCGCCACGAGCTCGAGGAAGCGCTGCTCGAGCGAGCTCCGGCCCGAGCGGACCTCGTGGATCCGGGCGCCCATCGCCACGAGCTGGTCGACGAGATCGGGAACGCCAGCCGGCTCCATCGGCCGGATGGTGAGGACGTCGCCCTCGAGCGCCGGCGGGCCGAAGCGCTCGATCGCGGGCAGGTCCGAGGCGTCGATGCCGGTCAGCCGGACCTGGGTCTCGGCCTGGCCGAGGACGTCGTCGAGCTCGCCGCTCGCGACCACGCGGCCGTGGTCGATGATCGCGACGCGGTCGCAGACCTGCTCGACCTCGCTGAGGAGGTGCGAGTTCAGGAAGACGGCGGCGCCTCGCTGCGCCGCGGCACGGACGATCCCGCGAACATCGACCCTGCCGAGGGGGTCGAGCGCCGATGTCGGCTCGTCGAGGACCACCAGCGCGGGCTCGCCGAGGAGGGCCGCGCCCAGCCCGAGGCGTTGCTGCATCCCCTTCGAGAAGCCGCCGACGAGGTCGCCGGCACGGTCGGCGAGCCCGACGAGCCCGAGCGCCTCATGGGCGGCGGGACCACCGCGGGCGCGAGGCATGCCCATCAGCTCGCCATGGAGGGTCAGCACCTCGCGCGCCTTGAGCCAGGGCTGGTATCGGAACAGCTCGGGCAGGTAGCCGACACTGCGCCGGGTTCGGAGATCGCCAAGTGGCGCACCCAGCAGCTTCCCGGTGCCCGAGGTCGGCCGGGCGAGCCCGATCGCCAGCGGCACCGTCGTCGTCTTGCCGGCGCCATTCGGGCCGAGGAAGCCGAACACCTCGCCACGGCCCACCGTCATCGTCAGGCCCGCGAGCGCTTCCACCTGGCCGTAGCGCTTGCGCAGGTCGGTGACCTCGATCGCCGGCATGTCGAGCGAGGGGCGCGGCATGCGAATCATCGTGACAGACAAGCTGGCACGACGTGGCTGCAGGCTTCCGCCATGATCGAAATCGAGATGCCCTGCTGCGAGACGACGGCGCTGGTCGAAGAGCTGCGCGACGACGTGCGCTGTGAGACCTGTGGCGTGATCCTGGAGCTCGGCGAGCCTGCACCCGAGGGCCTGCCGGTCGCCGCCTGATCCCGGTCGATAGCATGGGCGCGATGCCGTCGCGCTCCCCTGCCCGACCCGCGGCCGACGCGCGACTGCGTGCCGCTCTGGTCGCGGCCGGGCGGCGGCTCGGCGCGCGAGGGCTGATCGCGGCGGCCGAGGGCAACCTCAGCGCGCGGGTCGGCGAGCGGCTGCTCATCACTCCGGCTGGACGGCGGAAGGACGAGCTAGCACACGGCGACCTCGTCCTCGTCCCGTTGCGGGGCGGCAGCGGGAGAGCCGCCACCACCGGGGCACGCCCGAGCTCCGACGTCGCCATCCACCGCGCGATCTACGCCGCGCGAGCGGATGTCGCCGCGGTGGTCCACGCACACCTGCCGGCAGCGATGAGCCTGACGCTCGCGGGGATCGTGCCGGACCCCTCGATCCTGCCGGAAACCGCGCTTCTCCTGCCCAGGTTGCCGTTCGTGCCGTTTGCGCCGGCGGGCAGCGAGGAGCTCGCCGCCGCCATCGCCGCCGAGCTCGGGGGCGCGGCGCGACCCGGGGCGGTGCTGCTCGAGCGGCATGGTGCGGTGGCGGTCGGTGACGCGAACGGTGACGTCGTCGCGGCCGTCGCGCAGGCGGTCGATCGCCTGGAGCTCGTCGAGGTCCTGTGCCGCACATGGCGCGACGCGCTGCTGCTGCGCGCCGCTTCGACTGCCCTCGGCCCCGCGGCTATCCTTCGGCCGCCGGCCACCGGCCCTGGGACGCCGGCGCAAGGGAGACGCAGGAGGAACCGATGAACTGGCGCGCGCTCGTCGCGGAGGCTGTCGGCACGTTCGTGCTCGTCCTGGTCGGGTCACTCGGAGTCGCCAGCGCCGTGCTGATCGGCGGCCAGGGCAGCGGCTCGGTCCTGATCCTGCTCATCGTCCCCTTCGCCTTCGGGCTCGGGCTCATGGCAGCGATCGCGATCGCCGGCGAGACCTCCGGCGGCCACTTCAACCCCGCGGTCACGCTCGCCGCGGTGCTCGACGCCAGGCTGCGCTGGACGGCCGGCCTCGCCTACGCGGTGGCGCAGGGCGTCGGGGCATTCGCAGCCTCCGGGTTCATCCTGCTCGTCCTCTCGTCCGACTTCGTCCGCGCGACGGTCAATCAGCCGGGGCCGCTCGGCAGCTCGACGCTCGAGCAGGACCTCCACGCCTTCGCCGTCGAGGGAGTCCTCACCGCGATCTTCATCGCGGTGATCCTCACCGTGACAAGCCGGCAACCCGGCAATTCGCTGTTCGTGATCCCGCTGACGCTCGTCGCCATCCACTTTGCCGCGATCCCGGTCAGCGGCGCCTCGGTCAACCCGATCCGTTCGCTCGCGCCCGCGGTCTGGACGGGGACGTATGGGAGCCTGTGGGTCTACCTGACGGGGCCATTCGTCGGCGCGATCCTCGGCTGGGGCCTGTTCAAGCTGCTCAATCCGCCCGAGGGTGCCGCGACCGATCTCGAGGACGAGCTCGAGGACGACTACCTCGACGACGCGCTCGAGCCCGAATAGCCGGCGACTCGCCGCTCCCGTTCGGGGCGCGGGCCGCCACTGGAGCCGGTCGGGCCCTCAGGCCGCGGAGCTGGACGCGCCGGCCGTCAGGCGATCGAGGATCTGCCCCAGTGCGCGCCGGTAGGGCAGACCCTCGAAGTCGTGCAACGGGTCGGGATCGAGGGCGTGCTCTTCCTGGCGGTTCCCGCGGCGAACGTACACGACGGGGTAGATCGACGCCCCGTCCGACTCGACGGTCATCGCGATCGCGTCGCCGTGGCCGGAGTCGAGGAAGCTCGTCAGCGGCAGGATCCCCTCATCGCGGACGCCCTCGTCGGGGTCGAGGCTCACCACGCTGGCGAGGTACGCCTTCTGGTGCCACAGCTCCGGGGCAAACGTCGCCTCGGCCAGGAGGTGGTCGCGCAGGTCACCGACGTCGATCGTCGGGCGATCAGGCTGGATGCCGAAGTGGCGTCGCGCCAGCTCCCTGACGAGGACGCGGGCGTTGTAGCGGTAGCCATGCAGCGCGCCGGAGTTCGAGGGAATGCCGTGCTTCTTCAGGCCGGCGGAGCCCTGCGTGATCGTGCCGGCGAAGTAGATGCCCGGAATGGAAGCGCTCTCCCAGTACTCCGTCTGGGCCGGCAGCTTCGACTGGCCGAACGTCGCGACGCCGAGGTCCGGCAGGTCCCGCAGCGGGCAGACGAACCCGGTCGCGGAAATGACCTCGTCGGCCTCGACGGTCATCGGCATCGCGTTGTCGCTGCGCTCGAGCTGGACCTCGAACGCGCCTGATCCGGTCTTCGATATGCCCTTCGTGCTGGCCGACAGGATGTCGACCCCGCCGCCGAGGATCGAGTCCTCGAACGGCTGCACGTATCGCGCGCGCACGCCCACGAGCGAGCGCGTCTCGATCGAGGTCTTGGCCGGCGAGGGTGACGAGAGCGCGATGCGGCTCGCCCACTGGAGCAGGCCGGTCGCAAGCTCGAAGCCGGAGTTCTGCTTGCCGATGATGAACAGCCGCTTGCCGGCATAGGACGGCGCGTCGCGGGTATCGGCGTAGTGGACCGCGAGCTCGATGCCCGGCGTCGCCGGGCTGTACGGATCGGCGACGCCGACGGCGAAGATCGGGAAGCGGCACCGGAATTCGCCGTCGGAGGTGACGAGGACGAAGCGGTCGCCGTCGGACGTCTCCTCGCGCCGCGTCGACTCCCAGCGGCAGCCGAACCGGACCGCCACCCGGGCGCGCTCGGCGAACGCCTCAAGGTTCGCCTGCATCGACGGCCGCGATGGGAAGTCGGAGGTGCCGTCCATGAACTCCGTGGCGATTCCGCGCAGCTCCGGCTCGAGTGCCAGCAGGCTGTTCCAGTCCCAGCGCTCGAACTGGCGCGAGGCGCGATCGGCGGGCGCGTACGGCTTGGTCCACGACAGGAGGCGCTGGAAGAAGGGCCACTTCCGGAACATGCCACCGGCGCCGGAATCACCTGAGATCACGGCGTGCTCGATGCCGAGACGCCCCAGGAAATACGAGACCTGGAGCGCGCCAGGTCCCGAGCCGACGACCACGATCGGGTATTCCCCGGGCGGGAAGGGCTGCGCCGAGGGCGCGGACCCGCGGGCCATCAGTCGGCCATCACTGGCTCGCCGTGAGCCGCCGATTCGCGTTGCGCAGTCGCCGCGCTGATGCCTGGAGCATCCGGAACATCACTCGCGGGTGGTCGACCAGGAAGCCCTCCACGGCCGGCCCACCCAGGACGATGCAGCGCAGGGGCCTGGTGGCGACGATGTCGGCGGTCGGAGGCTCGCCGAGGAGCACACTGACCTCGCCGAAGAAGTCGCCGCGGGCGAGCGTCGCCAGCTTCTGCCCATCGGCGACGACGTCGGCCTCGCCGTCGAGGATCACGTAGAACCCCGAGCCGGTCAGGCCCTGGCGCAGGACGCGCGCATCCTTCGGGAAGAACGCCTCCTCGAAGCGCGATGCGACGCCGATCAGCTGGGGTCGTGCCAGGTCGACGAAGATCGCCATCCCGGCGATCGCGTCGGCGATCTCGTCGCGGGTCGCCATCGAGCCCTCCACGTCCGCGAGGGGTGCAGACTTGTGGCCGATTCTGCATCAGTTGACGCGATGCGGGCGCGCGGGCAGCATCGCTCCCGCCTGTCGACGTACGGAGGAACCGATGACGCTCACCCACGACCGCCGCACCGCCCTCCTCGCCGGCTGCCCCCTGTTCAAGGGAATCGACGCCGAGGGCCTGGCGAAGCTGGCCGAGCTCGCGACCCCGGTCGACTTCCCGACCGGACACGTGATCGCGCGCCAGGGTGAGATCGGGACCGGCTTCTTCGTCATCGTCTCCGGGTACGTGCGCGTGGTTCGCGACGGGGCGGTGGTCGCAAGGCTGGGTCCGGGCGAGTTCTTCGGCGAGCTCTCGGTGCTCGATCGGATGCCCCGCAACGCCACGGTCGCGGCCGAGGAGCAGACGAGCTGTTTGGCACTCGCCGCCTGGGACTGTCCGAGGACCCTGCTCGAGGAGCCGGCACTGACCCTGGCTATCCTGCGCGGCGTCGCCCAGCGGCGGCGCGAGGTCACCGAATCCGCCCGCCACTAGCGGACCGATCGTCATGACCGAGGCTCGCCCGGCGCCATCGAACGACGGGACACGAACCTTCCTGTTCTCGGACATCGAGGGCTCGACGCGCCTGCTCGACAAGCTCGGCGGCGACGCTTACAAGGCCGTCCTCGAGCGCCACGCGGCG
>CAYXVP010000103.1:0-345 GCA_964468305.1 uncultured Anaerolinea sp.
GTTCCTCGAAGATCGACGGCGTGAGCATGGCCGACGCCTGTGCGATGCAGATCAGCGACCTCGCCGACTGGGTCCGCGGGCTGGACGAGCCATCGGTGCGGCCCATGCTGGCCGCCCTCGGGGCGAGCCTGGACTCCTTCGTCGAGATGGGTCTCGGCTACCTGAGCCTCGACCGGCCCTCGGGCACGCTGTCCGGGGGTGAGGCGCAGCGGACCCGGATGATCCGCAACCTCGGCTCGCCGCTCACCGACGTGACCTACGTCTTCGACGAGCCGACCGTCGGCCTGCACGCGCACGACGCCGAGCCCACGAACGCGCTGCCCCCGCGGCCGCGGGACAAGGGCA
>CAYXVP010000103.1:355-7511 GCA_964468305.1 uncultured Anaerolinea sp.
GGATGGGAGGCTCCAGCGGGTGCGGGTAAAGGGCAACCGGGTCCGCGTCGTCGAGAACGACCCGGGGGTCATACGCATCGCCGACCACATCGTCGACATGGGGCCGGGCGCCGGACCGCACGGCGGCAACGTGGTCTTCGAGGGCACCGTCGACGGCCTGATCGCCGCCGGTACCGCGACCGGCCGCCACCTTGACGTCCGCCAGGAGCTCAAGGCGACGCCGCGTTCGCCGCGCGGGTCCATCTCGATCCGCAACGCCCGGCTCCACAACCTTAGGGACGTCTCGGTCGACGTACCGCGCGGCGTACTGGTCGCCGTCACGGGCGTGGCGGGCTCGGGCAAAAGCTCGCTGATTCATGGCTGCCTGCCCCGCACGGATCCGTCGGTGACGGTCATCGACCAGTCGGCGATCAAGGGCTCGCGCCGGTCAAACCCCGCGACCTACACCGGCATCCTGGACCCGATCCGAACCGCGTTTGCCAAAGCGAACGGCGTCAAGCCGGCGCTGTTCAGCGCGAACTCGGAAGGGGCGTGCCCGAACTGCAACGGGCTCGGCAAGACGTACACCAGCCTCGGCTTCATGGCCGAGGTCGTCAGCATCTGCGAGGTGTGCGAGGGCCGGCGCTACACCGACGAGGTCCTCGACTACAGGCTACGAGGTCGGAACATCGTGGAGGCGATGGCGATGTCCGTCGAGGAGGCCCGCGGCTTCTTCACCGAGAAGCCCGTCAAGGTCATGCTCGACCGCCTCGCCGACGTCGGCCTGGGCTACGTCGCACTCGGCCAGGAGCTCGACACGCTGTCCGGTGGCGAGCGCCAGCGGCTGAAGCTCGCGATCGAGATGTCGACCGAGACCGAGGTCTATGTCCTCGACGAGCCGACCACCGGCCTGCACATGCAGGACGTTGACAACCTCATTGGCCTCCTCGACCGGTTGGTCGAGGCGGGCCGGACCGTGATCGTCATCGAGCACAACCTCGACGTGGTCGCGCGGGCGGACTGGGTCATCGACATGGGGCCCGGCGCCGGGCATGACGGCGGACGCGTGATCTTCGAGGGCGCGCCGGCCGGCCTCGTGCGAGCCGCGGGCTCGCTGACGGGGCAACACCTGCGCCGACGATTGGCGCCCGTCGCCGTCTCGAGCTGAGGCCGCCGCGGCATTCGACGCGGACGAGCGCTGCTCGACGCTGGCGATCGCCGTTCGACGCGGGCTAGCGCCGTTCGACGGGGCGGGCCTGGTCGAGGGCCTCCTTGCGGGTGATCACGAGGCCGTGCGCCTGCCGGGCATGCTCCTGGATCCGGCGCACCAGCTCAGGCTGGCGGGCCTGGGCGCTCCAGCCGCAGTCGCACCGCGCGAACCACTCGTCCGCCATGACGGGAAACTACCACTCGTTCCAGCCGGACGACACCCAGACCGTGACTTCGGGCTGCCCGTCGAAGAGGTTCGCAAAGAACTCCTGGATCTGCGGGCTGCTCGCGAACGCGGCGACCGCATCCGCCGACTTCCACTCGTCGATGCCGAAGAAGTCGAGTGGGTCGGCCGGGTTCAGGAACACGCGGTGGGAGAGATCGCCCGCCGCGAGCGCCATGTCCTTCGTCGCGCCGGTCACGGCGTCATGGAGCGCCCTGCCCGCGGCCTGGTCGCCGCGCAGTCGGGCGCGGATGGAGACGGTCACCTTGGAGGAAGGGCCCGCGCTTCCGTTCATTCGTCGGCCTCCTGTCTGAGCTGAGGGCCGGATACTAGGTAGCCGTGGTTGCCAAAACATTGGCGTCCGAGCTCCCCCCGCCCCGGCTCCGGATCTATCTCGCCGGCGGTCTGGCGCTTCACGGCTCGAACGGAACGACCGGCGGGGAACGGGCGTTCCCGGGACGCCAGGGCCGACGGCTGTTCGCCCGGCTCGCCGCCATCCACGCGCCGGTTCCGAGCGTCGACCTCGCCGACGACCTGTGGGGCCCGGAGTGGCCGGAGAGGTGGGAGGTCTCGCTCCGCTCGCTCCTGAGCAAGCTGCGGGCGACGCTGGCCCGCGTCGACGCCGCCGATCTGCTCACCAATGCGGGCGGCACCTACGGCTTGACACCCGCGGGGGATGTGTGGCTCGATCTCGACGAAGCCGGCTACGCGATGCATCGGGCCGAGGCCGCCCTCGCCGCGGGCGATGACGCCACGGCCGCGCGCGCCGCGCTGATTGCCCGCTCGATCGGCTCGAGGACGCTACTCCCCGGCGAAGAGGGTGAGTGGCTCGACGCGCTCCGGGCACGGCTGGCGGAGATCCGACTGCGCTCCCTCGAGTGCCTGGGCGACGTCTGGATCGCCCGTGGCGACCCGGCGCTGGCGGCGCGCGACGCCGCCGAGGCGATCCGAGTCGATCCGTACCGCGAGAGCGCGCACCGGCTGCTGATCCGCGCCCACATCGCCGCGGGCGATCGCGGCGCCGCGGCCCACGCCTACGAGGTGTGCCGGCGTCTGCTTGCGGACGAGCTGGGCGTGGAGCCCAGCGCCGAAACGATGGCGCTCGCCGGCGCGGTCCTCAGGTCCGGCTAGACCGCGTCGAACAGCCCAGGCTGTGGCTCGGGGGCGGCAACGATCTCCGCGCCCTCCAGCTCGAGGAGACGGCGCTTCGTGGCCGCTCCACCAGGTGCTGAGTAGCCGCCGAGCCTGCCGCCGGCCGCGACCACCCGATGGCAGGGCACGATCGGCGCGAACGGGTTGGTGACAGCGCAACGCCGACGTCGCGGGCCCGCATCGGCTCCTCGCCGAGGACCTTTGCTATGGCGCCGTAGGTCATCGTGGAGCCGCGCTGGATCGTCCGCGCCACCTCGTAGACGCGACGGTCGAACTCGGGAGCGGCGCGCATGTCGAGCGCCACCGAGCGAAGGTCCCGGGGGCCGCCCGCCAGGAGCGCGGCGATCTCGTCGAGCGCGGCGGAGACACGGGCCGGCGGGCTGGCCTCGACAGCGTCCGGATAGGCGCGCCTGAGGTGCGATCTGGCTCGTTCCGCCGTCGCCGCGTGCATCCACGTCGCGACGATCCCTGCGTCGCCCCAGACGACGCCGAGCGCGCCCGTTGCCGTCATGGCAAATGCCGACTGCAGCCTCAAGTCCATCACTACAGCAAACACCACTCGAGGCGGATCGGTTGCCACGACGACCCCTACCATCTGCCGCACCTGATCGAGGGAGCGCACATGGGTTCCGAGGGCCCTGCCGCGGCCTACCGCGGGTTCCTCTTCTCCGACGTTCGCGGATTCAAGGCCTTCGCGGAGCGCGACGGGAATGCCGCCGCGGCGGCGATGGTCGGCCGTTTCCTGGAGATCGCGCGAGCGGCGATTGCCCGCCACGACGGCGCCGAGCTCAAGACCGATGGCGACAACATTCACGCCGTCTTTCCCTCGGCGTCCGGCGCGGTCCTGTGCGGACTCGAGATCGTCGAGGCCGCCGCCGAGCAGAACGCGACGGAACCGGGACCACGGCTCGCCCTCGGGGTCGGAATCCACGCCGGCGAGGCGGTCGAGACGGCCGAGACGTCTCGTTCGACCTGCACGGCGAGGAAGTGACCGTGCTGTTGAGCATCGACTGGACGCAGACGCACTCCGTCCAGGAGCTCGAGGACATGTTCGGCGTCGGCGCGAACCTCCTCGCCACCGTGAAGTTCTGACGCTCGGCACTCGGCTCGGCCGGCAACTCCGGGCCGTGGGCTTGACATGGACGACATACAACCGTATGGTTGTACCAATGCAAATCGCCCCACCGAACTTCGACCGCATGTTCGGCGCCCTCGCCGACGCGACCCGGCGCGACATCGTCCGCCGTGCGATCGACGGCCGCGAGGGCGTGTTCGAGCTCGCCGGCCACTACTCGATGAGCTTCGCGGCGGTGCAGAAGCACGTCGCGATCCTCGAGCGGGCCGGGCTCGTCACCAAGGAACGGATCGGGCGGCGAAAGGTCGTCCGGGCGAATCTCGAAGGGCTGCGGGTCGCCCGCCGCCTGCTCGACCAGTACGAGGAGCTGTGGCGCGGACGAATCGGGCGCATGACCGAGCTCGTCGCCGCCGACACGAAGGAGCCGCAACGATGACCGTGACCGCCGTCCACAAGGACCCCGAGCAGCTGACCCTGACGGTCGACGCCGAGTTCGAGGCCACCCCGGATCGCGTCTGGGAGCTGTGGTCGGACCCGCGCCAGCTCGAGCGCTGGTGGGGCCCGCCGACCTACCCCGCGACCGTCACCTCGCATGACCTCCGGGTCGATGGCCGTGTCGAGTACCACATGACCGGCCCGGAGGGCGATACGCCCAAGGGCTACTGGAGGATCCTCGAGGCCGAGCCGCCTGCGCACCTGGTCTTCGAGGACGGGTTCGCCAACGCCGACGGCACGCCGAACAGCGACATGCCGCTGATGGAGCAGCGGGTTTCGATCGAGTCGATCGGCGACGGCCGAACCCGGATGTCGATCAGGAACATCTTCCCGGACACCGCGGCGATGGAGCAGGTGATGGCGATGGGCATGGAGGAAGGCCTGACCGGGGCGATGGGCCAGATCGATGCCATCCTGTCCGAGGACGCAGTACCGAGCGGCGCCGCGCGCTGACACATTTCCGAGAGCAGACCAGGAGGCCCGACGATGGCTACGACCACCGCGACCGACATCGAGACCCGGACCCTCGAGGTCCCCGGCGCGACGCTCACCTACGACATCCGGCGCAACGACGAAAGCGCCGACATCCCGCTGGTCCTCATCGGCTCGCCGATGGCCGCGAGTGGCTTTCCGACGCTCGCCAGCCATTTCGCCGACCGCACCGTCATCACCTACGACCCGCGCAGCAGCGAGCGGAGCGTCGCGCACGACCCGGAGCAGGCCATCACGACGGAGGTCCAGGCCGACGACGTCCACCGGATCATCGTCGCGGTCGGCGGCCCCGTCGACATGTTCGCGAGCAGCGGCGGCGCGGTCGTCTCGCTGGCGCTCGTGGCGCTGCATCCGCGTGACGTACGGACGCTGATCGCCCACGAGCCGCCGCTCGCGTCGCTCGTCCCGGATCGTGAGCACGCGCTGGCGATCAACCGCGCGATGCACGAGACGTACAAGGCTCGGGGCGGCGCCTGGGGCATGGCCCACTTCATGCAGGTCGTCATGCACGCCGGACCGTTCACGGCCGAGGACGTCGCCACGCCGCCGCCGGACCCCGCGATGTATGGCATGCCGGGCGACGACGACGGCAAGCGAAACGACCTGATGCTGGCCCACAACGTGCTCTGGCTCACCTCGTTCGAGCCTGACTTCAGCGCCATCAAGCGAGCGCCGACGCGCACCGTGATCGGTGTCGGTGCGGCCTCGACCGGCGAGCTGGCCCATCGCGGCGGCGAGGCGGCCGCGGCTCGACTCGGGACGCAGGCCGTTCCGTTCCCAGGCGGTCATGGCGGGTTCCTGGGCGGCGAGTACGGCCAGACCGGCGGACCCGATGGGTTTTCGTCGAAACTGCCCGGAGTTCTCCGGGGCTGAGCCCCCGACGCCCCCCCCCGTTCCGCGCCCGCCGTCGCCCTGACGGCGGGCGCATCCGTTTTCGATACAGTGCGGCTCCCGAGGAGGCAACAGTGCGCGTCGTCGTCAGCCCCGACCTGATCCAGGAAGCGTTCGAGGCGGTCAAGGACGATCCCTCGTTCGACGAGAGTCGCGCCCTCTGGGAGCGCGGCCACGCGCCCGTGGAGATGCTCCAGGCGATGACCCTCCGGCCGGAGATCCTGCGCGCCTTCGCCGGGTTCGGCGGCTCGGTGTATCCCGGCGGGCTGCTCGAACGGCGGATCAAGGAGCTGGTGATCATCACCGCCTCGGCCGCGAACGACTGCCAGTTCTGCACGAACGCCCACGTCGACATCGTCGACATCTGGGACATCGTCGAAACCCCGTTGGCGATCATCGACGAGCCGGCGGCGCTGCCGCCCCGGGAGCGCCTCGCGATCGACTACACGAAGGCGGTTCTCGCCGATTCGAACGCGATCCCGGAGCCGCTGTCGCGGGAGCTGGGCGAGCACTTCACTGATCCCGAGCTCGTCGAGCTCACGTTCCTGATCGGCTACATCAACATGCTCAACCTGTTCAACAACGCGCTCGGCGTCCGCTACAACGGCGAGTACGGCCTGCTCCGCGCGGACGCGGCGAGGGCGGACGCGGCGAGGCCTGCCTAGCTCACCGGCACCGGTTGCATCGCGCGAAGGCGCCCGACCGTCGCTTCGACCATGTCGTCGATGTCCGCGTCCGTCGTCGGCGTCGCGAGCGCGCCCATGCCGCGCGGCGCGAGGTGGAAGCCGTCGAGCAGGAGCCCGAGGAACAGCGCCGATTGTGGCGTCAGCCCCTCCGGCGCGACGAGGCTCGAGCCGGGGAAGACCTGGAAGATCGAGGCGATGCCGGCGGTTCTCACGTCGAGTCCCTCGCGCTCGATCGCGCCGGCGAGGTTCGACCGCAGCCGGTCGCCTTTCCGTTCGAGGTCGAGGTAGCGATCCGGCGTCAGGTGCCGCAGCGTCGCCAGCCCGGCCGCCGCGGCGATGGGGTTGCCATTGAAGGTGCCGCCGTGGACCAGCGCCCCCGGCCGGCGGGCGTCGAACTGGGCCATCACGGCCTCGCGCCCGCCGAACCCGCCGGACGGATAGCCGCCGCCGATGATCTTGCCCAGCGTCGTCAGGTCGGGACGCACGCCGCCGAGGCGGCCCTGGGCGCCGTTCGGGCCCACCCGGAACGCGATGACCTCGTCGAAGATCAGCAACGCCCCGACGCGTGTCGTCAGATCCCGCAGGAAACGCAGGAACTCGGGCGTCGAGGCGCGCACGCCGCCGGTGCCCTGGACCGGCTCGATGATGACGGCGGCGAGCTCTCGCTCCCGGCCCGCGAGCGCCCGCTCGACGCCATCGGGGTCGCCCCATGGCAGCTCCACGACGAGCTCCGAGGTCGCCTGCGGGACGCCCGCTGACCAGGCGAGGACCGTGTCGTGCGTGCCGTGGTAGGCGCCCTCGAACTTGGCGAGGAGCGGCCGGCCGGTGAACGCGCGGGCTGCGCGGATGGCGAACATCGTCGCCTCGGTCCCGGAATTCGTGAAGCGGATGCGCTCGACCGAGGGCAGCCGGGCGCGGATCTCCTCGGCGAGCTCGATCTCGATCTCGGTCGGC
>CAYXVP010000104.1:0-7479 GCA_964468305.1 uncultured Anaerolinea sp.
TCGGCAGCGCCAGGCCCCAGTAGCGCTTCTTGCTGATCATCCAGTCGTGCATGTTCAGGAGCCAGTCGAGCTCGCGCTCGTAGCCGAATGACGGGATCCAGCGAATCCCGTCGACGACCTCCATGATCTGGTAGCGCAGGCTCGCGTCGACCTGCTCCTTCGTCAGCTCCCCGCGCGGTTGGTCGTAGACCTCGCCCATCGAGATGAACCACTCGTCGACGAGGCGGAACAACAGCGGCGTGCCACACCGCCAGCAATGCGGGTAGCGGTGGGTGTACGCCTCGAGGTGGTAGAAGAAGCCCCGCCGCTCGAGGTCGTCGACGATGTCGTCCGCGACCTCCGGCGCGGCCCTGCCGCTCAGCCAGCCGAAGCCCTGGTAGTAGCGACCGTCCTCGTCGATCGGGCCGATGATCGGCAGCCCGAGGGCCTTGCCCAGCTGGTAGTCCTCGGCCCCGGCGCCGGGCGCGATGTGGACGATGCCGGTGCCCTCGTCCTCGCCGACCTGGTCCCACGGGATCACGCGGTGCTGGTAGGGCGTGGCCGGATCGTCCCGAGTGCCTTTCGCAAACGCGTCGCGGACCGCGGGGAGATCGTCGAACGGGCCCGTGTAGCGCCAGCCGACGAGCTCGCGGCCCTGCTTCGACTCGAGCACTTCGAATGGTCCTCGAGCCGCCTGCTTGAGCGTCCCTCGGCCGAGCCATGACGTGCCGTCGCCCTGCCGGATTCGCACGTACTCGAGATCTTCCCCGACTGCGGCGGCCACGTTTGCGGCGAGCGTCCACGGCGTCGTCGTCCAGACCAGCAGCGACTCGCCGGGCCGGTCCACGAGCGGGAACCTGACGGTCAGCCCGGGGTCCTCGCGGTCCTGGTAGCCCTCGGTCATCTCGTGCTGGCTGATGCCGGTGCCGCAACGCGGGCACCACGGCATGGAGTCGTGGCCCTTGTAGATCCAGCCGCGACGGTAGCACTCCTTCAGGAAGCCCCAGATGAGGTCGTTGTTCTCGTTGGAGAACGTGAAGTAGGAGCCGCCGACGTCGGGCATGCCCAGGCGGCCGACCAGCATCTCGACCGTGTCGGTGACGGGTCCATTCGGCCCGTCGATCGAGGTTTCCCGCCACGGTGATTCGGCGAGCAGTTCGCTGAGCCGGCGCAGTTCGTCGGGGTCGTTCCAGTCCATCCAGAAGCCGAGCCGCATCGACTGCTCGGTCTGGCGGGCGGCGTAGGTCAGGACGCGCTGCTTGCACAGCGACACGAACTCGGCGATGCCGTACGCCTCGATGTCGCGCTTGCTCTTGAAGCCGAGGTCGCGCTCGACGTTGACCTCGACCCACAGGCCCTGGCAGTCGAACCCGTTCTGCCAGCGCTGATCCTCACCGAGCATGGCGTGGTAGCGCTGGAACAGGTCCTTGTAGGTGCGGCCCCAGGCGTGGTGGACGCCCATCGGGTTGTTGGCGGTGATCGGCCCGTCGAGGAAGCTCCAGTGCGCCCCGCCCGCGTTTTGCGCGCGGAGGCGGGCGAACGTGCGTCGCTCACGCCATTGAGCCAGGAGCTCGTGCTCGAGCGCCACGAGATCCGGGCGTGTGGGCACAGGTCGGAACATAGGGGTCCGGCTATCCTACCCGCGATGCAGCGTCCCCACGCCTCACTCCCGCGTGGACGCTCGCCCTTCACCGCGGCATTCCTGTCGCTGCTCTTGCCGGGGCTCGGGCACGCCTACCTCGGCGCCTATCGCCGAGGCCTCGGCTTCGCCGCACCGGTGATCCTGTTGGCGGCGCTCGCGGCCGGCTTCGCGGTCCGCTTGAACGTCTTCGATCTCGCCGGCATGGCGGCGCAGCCCTGGTTCCAGGTCGCAACGTTCGTCGGGAACCTCGTGGTCCTGCTCTACCGCGGTTACGCGATCGTCGACGCCTGGTGGGTCGCCCGGGCCCTGTCCGACAAGCCGGCCAGGTCCGTCACCGTCGCGCTGCGCCAGGCGGGCCTGCTCTCGATCGCCGGCCTCGGCGCCGTGCTGCTCGTGATGAGCGGGGTCCATGTGGCGGTGGCGCGCTACGACATCCTGCTGCAGGAAACCACGAACTGCATCTTCAATCCCGACGCGACCAACTGCGGCCCGACGGAGAGCGAGGCACCGGGCGAGACGGCTGGTCCCTCCGAGGCACCGAGCCCGACCCCGAGCCTCGGTCCGACGGTGACCCAGCAGCCGATCCCCGAATGGGACGGCAAGGCGCGCCTGAACATCCTGTTGGTCGGCATCGACGAACAGGCCGGCGCCTTCAACACCGACACCATGATCGTCGTCTCGATCGATCCGCAGACCGACCAGGTCGTGATGTTCCAGCTGCCCCGCGACACCGTCGACGTCCCGACGCCGCCCGGGCCGGTGCGCAACTACTACGGCGCCGTCTACCAGGGCAAGATCAACAGCTTCGCCGCGAACTCGAACCGGGCTGACTGGTTCCCGGGCAGCACGAAGGCCCACACCCGCGGCCTGAATGGCCTCAAGGCGATCCTCGGCAACCTCTACAACCTCGACATCAAGTACTACGTCGCGCTCAACTTCGGCGGCTTCCGAAACGTCATCAACGCCCTCGGCGGCGTGACCATCAACGTGCAGGTCCCAGTCCTCGACGACAACTTCCCACAGCCCGATGGCCACCGCCTGCGGCTCTTCATTCCGGCGGGCATCCAGCACATGGACGGGGAGCAGGCGCTCAATTACGCCCGGTCACGGAAGAGCACATCCGACTTCGAACGTGCCGCCCGCCAGCAACGCGTGATCGTCTCGGTCCGCGAGCAGCTCGACATCGGCGAGGCGATCCAGAACATCGACGAGCTGGCGGCGGCCATCGGCTCGTCAGTCAAGACCGACATCCCGGTCGACCTCGTGCCGAAGCTGCTGGGCCTCGCCGACAAGATCTCCAGCCGCCAGATCCGATCGGTGATCTTCACCCCGCCCTACTACCAGACGGAGTGCCTCTTCTGCCCGCCGCGCGGCTACATCATCACGCCCAGGGTGGCGCGAATCCGGGCGGCGGTCGCCAACGCCTTCAACGTGGATCCGAACTTCGCCGCGGCGCGTGACGCGCTGCTCCAGGAGGGCGCCCGGGTGTGGGTCCTGAACGGCTCCGGACGGACCGGCGAGGCGGCGCGTCTCGCGCAGTTCCTGAGCTACCTCGGGATGGACGCAACGGCGCCGAACCAGCGACCGGACACGCGGGGCCTTCAGCGGACCACGATCCGGGCCTACAACGGCGCCGCCGGCGCGATGCCGCTCACGCTCGCCGCGCTGCAGCAGGCATTCGGGGTCCAGGTCGAGCCGGTGACGGACCCGACTGTCCAGGTCGACTTCGTGGTGATCACCGGGGTCAACACCCCCCAGCTCACCCCGCCGCCTGTCCCGTAGCGGTTCGACCTTCCGTCTCGTTCAGCCGGATGCCGGTCAAGGCGCCGGCGAGCGATGGAGCGAGCGCACTTGTCGGGTGCGTGAGCGACGGAACGACGCCGGCAACGAAGGCCGGCGCCGGATCAACGAGACGGGATCGGGGTAAGCCAGTGGGCGAAGCGCGAGTCGCGGCCGCGCACCGCCGCGTAGTAGGCCTCGTGCAGCTGCCTGGTGATCGGCCCGATCGCACCGCCGGCGATCGGCCGATGGTCGAGCTCGGTGACCGGCGCGAGCTGCACGCCGGTGCCGCACAGGAACATCTCGTCCGCGACGTAGATCTCCGAGCGGTCGATCGAGCGCACCTCGTACGGGATCCCGAGCACCTCGGCGAGCTCGAGGACGGCCTTGCGGGTCACGCCCTCGAGGATGTCGTCGGTGACCGGCGGGGTCAGGAGCAGGCCGTCGCGGACGACGAACAGATTGGCGGCGCTCGCCTCCGAGGCGTGCCCGTCCGGCGTGAGCACGAGCGCCTCGTCGAAGCCGTTCAGCTCGGCCTCGGTCTTTTGGAACGCCATGTTCACGTAGCCGCCGACGATCTTGCCGCGCGCCGGCAGGGCGTCGTCGGCGTTCCGCCGCCAGGTCGATGTCATGACCCGCACGCCCGAGTCCGTGTCGATGTAGTTGCCGAAGGGCAGCGCCACGACGAGGAAATCGTGGGGCAGCTTGTGCAGCCTGACGCCGATCGACTGGCCGGACTTGTAGACGCATGGCCGGATGTAGGCGTCCTCGCGGAAGCCGTTTCGACGGGTCGTCTCGACGACGACGCGCACCAGCTCGTCGACCGCGGGCAGGTCGTTCATCAGGAGCATCGCAGCGTTGCGCCGAATACGTTCCATGTGCTCGCGGAGCTTCAGCCCATAGAGCACGCCCTGCTCCGCGTTCCAGTAGGCGCGGATGCCCTCGAACACCGCCGTGCCATACATGAACGAGTGGGTGAGGACGCTGATCTTCGCCTCGGCGAGCGGCACGTAGCCACCCTCGAAATAGGCCACGCTGCCCTCGGTCGGCGTAGTCGCGCCGTGAACCCCCGCGGCCGGGTGCTCGTGCGCCGCCTTTGGCTTCTCGGTCAGCATCTGGACGGGCTCCTCGATGGACGGCGGCCGCGGCCGCGTGGTGATTCGAAGCGGCCGGAGTATACCGCCGAGCCCGCGGCCGACCGACCGGGACCCTTCGTCAGGCCGCGGTCACGGCGATCACGACGATCGCCAGGTAGACGACGTAGAAGGCGCCGCCGACGAGCAGGCCCCGGCCGCGGAGGCGGCCCGATCGGGCCATCGGCAGGAAGATCGCGGCGCTGGCGAGGAAGGCGATCGCGGCCGAGGTGAAGGCGATGTAGCTGCCGGGACCGGCGACCCATGTCGAGGGCGCGAAGACCAGGGCGACCGACGTCGGGATGGCCGACTGGAAGACCATCGCGCCCGTGATGTTGCCCATTGCCAGGGTGTCCTTGCCCTGCCGGACCCAGATGATCGAGTTGAACTTCTCGGGCAGCTCCGTCGCGATCGGCGCGACCACGAGGGCGAGGAGGACCTCGCTGACGCCGAGCGTGCGGGCGAGATGGCCGACGGCGTCCACGAACTCGATCGCGCCGAGGATGATCAGGCCGAGGGCGACGAGCACCTGCATGTTGACCACGCGCAGCCGCGGCGCGCCGTCGGGAGCAACCGTCCGGTGGCTGTCGAAGCGGTGGAAGCGGAGCGGCGCGAGGTCGCCGGCGTCGACCGTGGGATCCGCCTCGAAGTGGCCCTTCACGTACCACGCGTAGACCGCGAGCAGGACGATCGCGACGAGGAGCTTCGGCCACGTCGGCTCGGCGGGGAGCACCGCGGCCGCGGCGATCGCGAGCCCGTACGTGATCACGAACGTGCGGATGTCGGCGCCGAGGACCTTCGGATCGACCGGCATGACGTCGCCGGCCTCGCGGTGTCGCGCCTGGAGGACGACGGCGACGCCGGTCACGAACATCGCCAGCGTCGCGAGCATGAATGGTGCGCCGAGGATCGCGCCGACGCCGATCTCGTCCGAGTGCTCCTGGCGAGCGAACAGGATCGCGATGATCGGGATCATGGTCTCAGGCAGCGCCGTGCCCACCGCCGCGAGCACCGACCCGACCGCACCCTCGGCAAGCCCAAGCTTGTGCCCGAACCACTCGATCCCATTGGTGAACAGCTCGGCGCCGGCGAGGATGACCAGGAACGAGACGAGCAGGATCAGCAGGTCCATCGGGATCTAGCCCCCCAGGAGCCCGGTCACGATGCCGGTGACGACGACGGCGAGGATCAGGACCGCGACCGCGACCATCCCGCGCTCCCCGCGTCGCCAGAAGCCGACCAGCGCGCCGACCACGCGCAAGGAGGGCGTCGCGCAGATGCCCAGGATGCCGAGCCAGAGGAAGCCCTCGGGCCGGCCGGCGGCCACGTCTGCGGGCAACGTCGGGAGATGCAGCGCTGGGCCGCCGGCGAGCGGCGAGATGCCGCCCGCCAGCAGCAGGATCGTGCCGACCGCGATGAGCGTCATCGAGGCATATGTGCCGGCCTGCAGCACGCGGGCGAGCGCCTGTTCGAGATCCGCGCCCCGGCCGCCCGCTCGTGGGCCGGGCGAGAGGATGTCGCGCATTGCTCAGACCGCCAGGGCGCGGCGGGCCATCTCGACCGCCGTATACAGCAAGACGATCACGAACAGCACTCGCAGCGCCCGCTGCCCGATCCGGTGGCCGAGCCGCGACCCGAACGTGGCCCCGACGAACACGCCGATGGCGGTGGGCCCGACGACGTAGGCGTCGATGCCGCCCCGGACCAGGTACACGACCGCGCTGGCCGAGGCGGTGATGCCGATCATCAGGTTGCTCGTGGCGGTCGCGACGCGGAGGGGTACGCCGAGCACCAGGTGCATGAGCGGCACCTTGATCAGCCCGCCACCGATGCCCAGCAGCGCCGAAGCGACGCCGGCACCCACGCTGCCCAGCGCCGCCACGGGGAGGCGACCGGCGAGGTAGGGCCGATCCTCGCGCCCGCGCCCACCATCGTCTGCGCTCGCGTGGGCGTGCGGCGGCGTCTCGTCGTCGGTGGCGGGCTCGGCGTCCGGCCGCCGGCGGAGCCCGCCCAGCATCGTGGCCGCGACGTAGACCAGCAACACGGCAAAGAGCCCGGCGAGGAGCCGGTCCTCGATGAGGAACGCAATCGCGCCGCCGACGATCGCACCCGCAGCGGTGAACAGCTCGAGGACCATGCCCAGCCGCAGGCTCGCCTGCCGTCGCTGCAGGTACACGCCCGCCGACGCGCTGCTGGTGACGATCACGCAGACGAGGGAGACGCCGACGGCCTCGCGCAGCGGCAGCCCGAAGCCGAGCGTGAGCAGGGGCACGATGAGGATCCCACCGCCGAGGCCGAGGATGGATCCGAACGCACCGGCGGCGACGCCGCCGGCAAGCATCAGAAGGCCTACGACCACGCTGTGAGCCGGCTGGGTCTCGCCCGGCCGCTCAGGCGAGTGCAGGCCGAGGCGGAGCGAGCACCACGAGCGAGCGCACTTCAAACGTGCGTGAGCGAGTGGGCGCAGCCTCCAACGAAGGCATGGACCGCATCAGCGGCCGGTTCTAGGGACGCAGGTGCTGGGGCGCGTATGGCAAGAGCGCGACGTGTCGCGCTCGTTTCAGAGCGACAGATAGCTCGCGCTGATGGCCGGCGCACGTGCCGGTCTTCCTGCGCGGCTCGATCTTGGCCCGCTCCGAGAGGTAGCGGCGGAGGCGGTTGACCTCCTTGTAGTCGATCTGGACGGTCTTGTCGGCGCAGAAGGCGCAGACCTTCCGGCGACGTCGGTCGCGGTAGAAGTCGTCGCGCTTGCGCGCCCTGGCGGATGGCATTCGGTCGGGTCTCCTGGGCGGGTCGTCTAGAAGGGAAGCTCGTCGATCTCGGTGTCGTCGAAGCCGGCGCGCGGGGCCCCCGCCGCGGCCGCGGCGCCCGCCGGCCCTCCCGCGAACGTGCCCTCGGCGTCCCCGCGCTTGTCCAGCCCGAGGACGGTGTCTGGGGGGATAGCGG
>CAYXVP010000105.1:0-7439 GCA_964468305.1 uncultured Anaerolinea sp.
GAATTCCTCGGGCATCAACGATGGGGCGGCCGCGACGCTCGTCGTCGAGGCGGGTCGCGCGCAGGAGCTCGGGCTCAAGCCGTTCGCTCGCGTGGTCTCGACCGCGGTCGCAGGTGTGGACCCGGCGATCATGGGCGTCGGGCCCGTGCCGGCGGCACGCAAGGCGCTCGCCCGGGCCGGAATCGGCGCGGGCGACCTCGACCTCGTCGAGCTGAACGAGGCCTTCGCCTCGCAGTCGGTCGTCTGCATCGACGAGCTCGGCCTCGACCCGGAGAAGGTCAACGTGAACGGCGGCGCGATCGCGCTGGGCCATCCGCTCGGTTCGTCGGGCGCGCGTCTCGTCACCATGCTGGTCCACGAGCTGCGCCGCCGCGGCGGCCGCTACGGCCTGGCGACGATGTGCATCGGGGTCGGGCAGGGGATCGCGACGGTGGTCGAGCGCGTCGACGGCTGATGGCCGCGATGAAGAGCACTCGGGACGGAATCCCTGATCAGGCCGCCTCGATCGACTGCAGCGCGTGGGCCAGCGCTTCCTCGAGGGAGTGGTCCGGGGTCGCGACTGCCACGGTGACGCGAACCGCGACGGGTGCGCCCCGATCATCGATCGAGGTCTGGCACGCGGTCGAGACGCGTTCCGCGAACCGGCCCGCGCCGGCCTCCGGGGTCTCGGGCAGGAGGACCTGGAAGCGCCCGTTCGCCGTCCGTGCCACGAGATCGGTGACTCGCGCGCTCTGGCGCAGGGTGCGCGAGACCGGGCCGGCGAGGGACCGGAGCCAGATGTCGATCTGCTGGCTCGGCCGCTCCGGTACGAGCTCCACGATCGCGACGCAGGCAGGCCGGCCATAGCGGGCGGCACGCAGGCTCTCGCGCTCGAGCGCCGCGCCGAATTCGAGCCGGCCCGGCAGCGTTCGGATGTCGACAGGCGGGCGGGCACCTGGCGCCAACCGTCGTGCATCTGGCTCGGCCGTCGGGACCACGGCCGCCCGCAATGCCGATGAGGGGCGCGCGCTGCCGGTGTTCGGATAGCCCCTGTGCGGTCGGCGCTTCACCGGCGGTCGGTGCCGGCGGACGGCCGGACCCTCGAGGAACGCCTCGATGGCGTCGTTTGCACGGTCACCCGGGCCATGATCCGGCGGCAGCGCGAAGCGGCGGGTGCGGGTCGACCGGGGCGTGGCCATCGGCCTCCAGGCATGGCGTGGGGGAAGAGCGGCACCGACAACCATAGCCGAGCCGGCGCGGCCCGTCAGCCGTCATCGCCATGGGACGATGCTTCGGTCCCTGCGGCTCGGTGGCGCCGAATTTCGTACGGGGTGGTTGTCGGAATCCGTTGCGCTGCGTACGATTGCGGGAGTTCAGCGCGCCATCGCGATCCCGGCGCGCCGCCAAGGAGCCCGACCAGATGATCGAACAGCAGCCGACGGTTCTCTCCCTCAGCGACGCGGCAGCCCTGAAGCTGCGCGAGCTGACGAAGGAAGAGACCAACCCGAACATCGGGCTGCGCGTCTACGTGTACTCCGGTGGCTGCTCGGGCTTCCGCTACGGGATGATGCTCGAGGACCAGCCCACACCCGAGGACAACATCCTCGACGTCAACGGCACGAGGGTCTACGTCGACGGCCAGAGCATACCGCTGCTGCAGGGCTCCCAGATCGACTACGTCGACACCCTCATGGGCGCCGGCTTCACCGTCAACAACCCGAACGCCGTCGCGGCATGCGGCTGCGGCTCGAGCTTCCGAACGGCCGACGACGCCGGGTCGGCCCGCTCCTGCGCGCACTGATATAGGCACGTCGCGAGAAGCGTTCGCGCGAACCGCCAGGTTCTCTCCGAGGGCTGAGGCGACGCTCCTGCGAGCCATCAGCCCGAGGATTCAGCCGGCAGCTTCGTGATTCCCGGCCGCGCGCGATGACCGTCGCCGCGCCGCCCGCCGCCTCGTCGACCGCCCTCGAGGCGGTGCTTCCGCGGCTCGACGAGATCGCCGACCGGACGTTTGCGGGTTGGAACGTGCCCGGACTCGTCTACGGCGTCGTTCGCGATGGAACGCTGGTTCACGGCCGCGGCCTGGGCACCCTCCGCGTCGGCGAGGACGCCACGCCGACCACGGCGTCGGTCTTCCGGATCGCCTCGATGACGAAGAGCTTCACCGCGGCCACCGTGCTTCTGCTCCGCGACGAGGGCCGCCTGCGCCTCGACGACGAGATCGCGCGCTTCGTGCCCGAGCTGGCCGCGGTTCGTCTGCCGACGCGCGACTCGCCGCCGATCACGATCCGCCACCTCCTGACGATGACCGCGGGCTTCCCGACCGACGACCCGTGGGGCGACCGGCAGCAAGGGCTCGACCTCGGCGAGTTCTCGCGGCTCCTGGCCGCTGGCCTGTCGTTCGCCTGGGCGCCCGGGACGCGCTTCGAGTACTCCAACCTCGGCTACGGGATCCTGGGCCGGCTGATCACCAACATCGCCGGTAGCGAGTACGGCGACGTGGTCCGCGACCGACTCCTGCTCCCGTTGGGCATGCGGTCGAGCGGCTACCTCGCCGAGGAGGTCGAGCCGGGTCGACTCGCCCACGGCTACCTCTGGCGCGACGGGCGTTTCATCGACGAGCCGATGGAAGGCTATGGCGCGCTCGCCGCGATGGGTGGCCTGTTCACGACGATCGACGACCTGACCCGCTGGGTCGCGGGTTTCCAGGACGCCTGGCCGCCGCGCGACGAGCCCGAAGGCGGCCATCCCCTCTCCCGCGCGAGCCGCCGCGAGATGCAGCAGCCGATGGTCCCCGGCGACCTGCGGCTGTCCGCGGCGAGCGCCGACGCGATGCCCGACGTCGAGAGCCTGCACTACGGATTCGGCCTGTTCCAGGTCGACGACGTTCGGTTCGGGCGGGTCGTCGGCCACGGTGGCGGCTATCCGGGCTTCGGCACGCACATGCGCTGGCACCCCGCCTCGGGCCTCGGCGTGATCGCCTTCGCCAACGGCCGCTACGCCCCGTCGAGCTTGCTGGCCAAAGAGCTCCTCGGTGTGCTGCTCCATGCCGACGTCGCGCCGCCGCGTCGAACCCGCCCGAACCCCGACACGAGGGCGGCGCGCGAGGCCGTCGAGCGGCTCATCGAGCGGTGGGATGACGAGCTCGCCGCCAGGCTGTTCGCAATGAACCTCGAGCTCGATGAGCCGATCGCCTCCCGGAAGACCATCCTCGACAGGATACGCGAGCGACACGGCCGTCTCCGGGCAGATCTCGCGACGCCCAGCCAGTCGGTGACGGGCTTCCACCAGATCTGGTGGTTGACCGGCGAGCGGGGCGGCCGGGTCCGGGTCGAGATCCTGCTCACGCCGGAATCGACGCCGAGGGTCCAGACGCTGGCGATCACGTCGGTGCCCGAGCCGCCGCACCCGCTGCGGCACGCGGCGGAGGAGCTCGTGCATACGATCAACCGGGACGGGGCCGGCGGCGTCGAATGGCCGGCCGATCTTGCGGTGGGACCCGATGTGGATCTCGCCGCGATGCGACGCCAGCTCCGCGCCACGGAGGCGAGATTCGGGCCACTCGAGCTCGGGCCGGCGGTCGACGGCGACGGCGAGCGCAAGGT
Source organism: uncultured Anaerolinea sp. (assembly GCA_964468305.1). GTDB lineage: Bacteria > Chloroflexota > Limnocylindria > Limnocylindrales > CSP1-4 > UBA5189. Next base: position 3,585 of record CAYXVP010000105.1, read on the forward strand.
CACGTTCCGACTGCACGGGGCCCGCGGCCACCTCGAGCTGGCCCTGAGCTACGACCCCGACGCGCGCTGCGTGGCGACGATCTCGCTCACGCCGGTCAAGCTGGTCCCGCCCGACCTCGACTGACACGGCCGCCCCGTTCTGGCCCAGGAGGGCGTTGGCCGACTGCGCCCGTCGGTCACGCACCTTTTCAAGTGCGCTCCCTCGGGTGCTCGTCAGCCGCCTTCTCCTGAACCAGCCGGGTCGGCCGTGAGCCGACCGCCGGCCGGGGCCGGCCCGGCCATACTCGCACCGTCTCTTCCATGTCGAGAACGGAGGCGTGCAATGGCGCGGAGCCGCGCGGCGCTGGATCGGGCAGAGGTCGATAGGGCGGCAATGGCGCCGCACGAGCACGTCCCGCGGCTCGTGGTCTCCCGGGACGTCATGGGCGAGGGCGTGCTCGACCGCATCGCCGACATCGTCAACCGGCTCATCGGCTCGATGTACCTGTTCGTCGGGATCACGACCGGCATCGTCGTATGGCTGTTCGCCGGCAACATCATCGGCTTCGACCGGACGCCATGGCCCCTCCTGCTGACGGTCCTGAACCTGCCGCAGCTGTCGATCATGATCTCGCTGCAGGTCAGCGCGAACCGGGCGCAGGCCGCCAGCGACGCCCGGGCCAATGCCGATCACGCGACCCTCGTCGCGCTCCACGAGCTCGGCAAGCGCCAGGTACGGCTCCTCGACGGCCAGAAGGCGGTGCTGGCCGGGCAGGACCAGGTGCTCGACATCCTCCGCCGGGCCGTCGCCGGCGGCGGGCAGGGCAGCGCCGCCTGAGCCCTGGTCCACGGATCGCCTACTCCGAGTAGCGCTCTTCCTTCCAGGGATCTGCGTCGTTGTTGTAGCCGTAGCGCTCCCAGAACCCGAGCTGGTCGTGGTCGAGGAACTCGAGGCCGCGCAGCCACTTCGCGCTCTTCCAGAAGTAGCGCTTGGGCACGAGGAGGCGCAGCGGGTAGCCGTGCTCGGGCTCGAGGGGCTGGCCGTCGAACGTGTACGCCAGGAGCACGTCGTCGTCGTCCACCACCGACAGCGGCAGGTTCGCGGTGTAGCCCTGCTCGGAGTGGGCGACGACGTGGCTGACGGTCGGGTGCAGCTGGGCAAGCTCGAGGACGTGCTGGATCGGGACGCCCTCCCAGGTCGTGTCGAGCTTGGTCCAGCGGGTCACGCAGTGGATGTCGGTCCCGACGGTCTTCCGCGGCAGCGCCTTGAGCTGCTGCCACGTGAGCGTGAACGGCGAATCAACGAGGCCGTAGACCTTGAAGTCCCACGTCGCGAGGTCGGTCTTCGGGATCGAGCCGTAGTGCAGCACCGGGAACTTCTCGGTCCGGTACTGTCCGGGCGGGATGCGCCCGGCGACCGCCGCGTCGCGTTCCTTGCTGCCGAAGAGTCGCTCGTACAACGCCTGCGCCTCGGGCCTCATGGGGTCGCGCCCATGGTAGGGCGGCGGCGTCAGCGGGCCGGAGTCAGCTGGTCGCGGGCTACTGGCCGGGCTGGAACGCGGCGGGCAGGGCGTGGAGCTCCGGGCCGGCGAGGTGGTCGTGCTGAGATCCGCCGGGCGCGTCGTAGAGCTCGAACGTCAACGGTCCGCCCGAATGCCGCGCGACCCGATGGAACTCGAGGGTGTACGACGCGTACATCTCGTCGAGGATGCTCACCGCTCGCATGTGCGCGGGCTGAGAGGCCGCCGCGCGCGCCTCCGCTCGGGAGTGCCACATGCAGAACGAGAGGCAGGTCCCGTCGTCCGCGCGGGGACCCTTGAAGTAGTGGATGAACCCCGGTGACCGTGCCGCCTCCTGGTGGGCGAGCTCGTCGAAGTGCTCCAGGCGGGCCTCGTCGGCGTCGCGCAGGCGGACTGACCGGAAGGCGACGAGGTACCACTCGCCGTCGCCGAGATCGCTGCCCGCGTCGTCCCAGGTGAACGCGTCAGCGACCGGCGCGGTCGCGTATCGCTCCGAGACCGGCTGAAGGCGCCCCAGCACGTCCATCGCCGCGGGAGCATACGTCGCCGAGGCACTTTGTCAAATACTGAGATAGGGTCATTCCGGGACGTGAGACTCCTGGGACCATCGTCCCATCGTCAGCGCGCCGACGATGAGACCCGCGGCGCCGGGCAGGAGCTGCGCAACGCGCTTCCGCCACGCTGTGCCGCACCTGGACTCGGGCCCGATGACGCCGACCGCGGCGACGATCCCGTCGTGCCGGAAGATCGGCACCGCAATCGCCACGGTGCCCGCCAGCATCTCGCCCACCGACTGGGCGACGCCGGTCGCCACGACGTCCGCGAGGTCGTCCCGAAACCGTCGGGCGCCTGGAGCCTCGCGCGGCGTGTCGAGGGCCAAGACCTCGTCCTGGATGTCCCCCGGCGCGAACGCCAACAGCGCCTTGCCGAAGGCACCGGCGCGAAGGGACAGCGACTCGCCGGGCGCGATGTCGACGCGCAGCGCCTGCGTCGACGGGATCTCGTGCAGGCAGACGGCCGCCAACCCGACCCGGCGCACGATGATCGCCGTCTCGCCGGTTTCCTCCTCCAGCAGTCGCAGGACTGGATCCGACGTTCGAATCAGCTCTTCCGCGGTGACATTCGCCCCGCTCCCGATGATCAGCCGGGGCCCGAGCCCATACGCCGAACCTTGCCGATCGACGAAACCGAAGTCGGTGAGCGTCCGCAGGTAGCGGTACACCGTCGACACGGGGGAGCCGAGCAGGGCGGACAGCTCGTCCGCGCGGATCTCGCCGCGATCGGCGATCGTCAGCAGCACCCGCAACCCGCGAGCGAACGAGGTGTCCTCCTGGGCCTCCTCGGGCGGGCGGTCACGCGCGGTAGTGACGTCTGGCGCCTTCTTGTCTGTCATCACCAACCTGTTCGTCGAGCGCGCCGGCCACGATCACCAGGGCGAGCGGCGCCGCGGCGGGCAGCGCCTCGCCCGGGCATCAAGAAGCCCGCCCGGGGACCGGGCGGGCTTCTCTTGTGCGACGGGGAAGAAGGGCTCCTACATCAACCCGTTGGCCTGGAGGAAGGCCTTGGCAACCTCCGCGACGTCCTTCTGGTTGACCGCGACGTCGACGCCCATCGTGGTGAGCGCTTCGGTCGTGATCTTCGCGGAAGCGTCGTTCAGGAGCTTCTCGAAGCTGGCCGCGTCAACCTTGGCGAGGTAGTCGTTCCGCACGAGCGGAGCGAGGTTCTCGGCCGGCTGGGTCGCCTTGTCGTCCGTCAGGACGACGAAGCTGAACTGGGCAATGGCCGGCTGCGTCGAGCAGAACTCGGCGACGTCGATCGCCTTCGACTGGAGCGCCTGGGCCATCGGGACGTCACACGCGCCGAGCGGGGTGCGCTTGGCCGGCGGGTAGGTGATCCCGTAGGTCTGGAGCGCGCCGGCGCACAGCGGGTTCGTGTCGCAGTCGGCTGGGAGGCCCCACGTGTAGTTCGCCTGGTGCGCGGCGAGGTCCGACATCTTCGTCAGGCTGTCGGCCGTCGCGGTGTCCTGGCGGACGGCGAATGCGTTCGTGTCCGTGCCCGGGGCGATCGCGAGGACCGTGATGTTCTTCGCCTTGAGCGCGGCCTGGAGCGAATCGGCGTTCTTCTGGCCGTCGCCGGTGACCTTCGTGCTGGACAGGTTGAGGTGCGTCAGGGCATTGCAACCTGCGAAGCAGGCCAGCCCCGCGTCAACCACCTTCGTGTAGTTCAGGTGGATCTGGGTCAGGTCCGCCAGTTTCATACCCTTCAGAGAACTCAGATCCGCCAGTTGCCCCTTGCCGTACCCGTCGGGGTCGTGGTTGCCTGAGCAGTCGAGTACGCGCAGCTCCTGGAACACTGT
>CAYXVP010000106.1:0-529 GCA_964468305.1 uncultured Anaerolinea sp.
GCAGCTCGGCGACGAGGCGCTCGGCCTCCTCGCGCGCACGACGCTCGGTGTCCGCGCGCGCCTGCTGGGCCCGCCGCCGCTCCTCGGCCGCCGTTCGCAGCGCCTCGCCGGCACGCAGCTCGGCCTCACGAGCGCGGGCCTTCGACTCCGCGGTCTCGCCCTCCACCTCGCGGATCCTGGCAAGTGTCGCCTCGAAGGCCCGTTCCGACTCGGTGAGCCGCGACCGCGCGTCGGCGACGAGCGCCTCCGGCAGGCCCAGTCGCTCGGCGATCGCGAAGGCCTGCGAGCCGCCCGGCAGCCCGATCGTGAGGTGGTATGTCGGGCTCAGCGTCTCGAGATCGAACTCGACCGACGCGTTCATGGCGCCAGGCGTGGTATGGGCGTATGCCTTCAGCTCGGCATAGTGCGTCGTCGCGGCGACGAGCGCGCCGGCCTTGATGAAGTGGTCCAGGAGCGCCTGGGCCAGCGCCGAGCCCTCGGTGGGGTCGGTACCAGCGCCGAGCTCGTCGAGCCGCACGAGCGCACCCGG